>CAZVXJ010000478.1:0-2166 GCA_964631675.1 uncultured Alphaproteobacteria bacterium | reverse complement strand
ACTTTAGTTCGAATGCTTCAAGTATCGAACATGCGTCTGTAACGAGACTTTCAAGCTCCTCATAGGAGTTCTCCGGAACCACAAACTTCACCAGTTCTACCTTATTAAATTGATGGACACGCAAGAAACCGCGTGTGTCCTTCCCATAAGACCCTGCCTCACGCCGGAAGCAGGGAGAATATCCGCAATAACAGATGGGCAGTTCCGACTCACTCAATAACTCGTCGCGATGGTAATTCGTTATGGGAACCTCCGCGGTCGGAATCAGATAGAGGTCATCAACTTCACAGTGGTAGGCCTGCTCTGCAAACTTCGGCAACTGCCCCGTCCCGGTCATGCTTGCGCGATTGACGACGAACGGAGTGGACATTTCGGTGTATCGTCCGCGAGCGCGGTGGGAATCGAGCATGAAATTAATCAGCGCGCGCTCGAAAATCGCTCCCGCACCTTTGTAAACTGGAAATCCCGGCTCAGTTATTTTCGTACCGCGTGGGAAGTCAAGAATGCCAAGCGACTCCGCGAGGGCAAGATGGTCTTTCGCCGCGAAATCAAAGCCGGCTTCCTTACCCCATTCTCTTACGACTACATTCTGCTCGGCGGAGCTTCCCACAGGAACAGACTCGTGCGGCAGATTGGGAATACTCAGGAGCAGCTCACGCAGCTTTTCCTCGATATCCCTCAACTCTTCATCGCCGGCAGATATGTTCTCACCGATTTGACGGCTTTCGTCCTTGAGTTCATCTGCCGACTGTTTGGCTTGAGCTCTGGAGGCAATATCCTTGCTCAAAACATTGCGCCGAGCCTTCAGGGCATCAGTCTGCTCAATCAAAGCCCGGCGGCGCTGATCGAGACTCAATAGGTCCGCAAGACTCCCGGACTCGCCTTTCAATGCAAGTTTCCGAGCCACTTCTTCGGGATTGTCACGAATTAGTCGAATATCAAGCATAGGAAGAGAGTACAATTACTGCCCTTCGCCGCGCAGGACGACGAAAAGGGTCATGAACAATATTTTGAGATCCAAAGGCAGAGACATATTTTCCATGTAGAAAAAATCATAGCGTAGTTTGTCGGCAATCTGATCTGCACTACGGTCGTATTTCAAATGTACTTGCGACCAACCTGTTATGCCGGGTTTCACATTGAGTCGCCGTTCGTAAAGCGGGATCTCGAGCGAGAACTTTCTGACAAACTCTATCTGCTCCGGTCTGGGACCAACCAAGCTCATTTGCCCGAGAATCACATTGATAAACTGCGGAAGTTCGTCGAGTCTGGTTGATCGCAGGAACCGACCTGCTCGAGTCACCCTGGGGTCATTCTTTACGGCCAATGCAGAGGGAGCGTCGGACTCAGATTGATCCACCATGGACCGAAATTTCAGCAATGTGAAGACTCTGCCCCACCGTCCCACGCGCTTCTGACGAAAAAAGACGGTGCCTGGCGAATCCAATTTGATCCAAGCTGCAATCAATGGCCAGAGCGGCAAACTCAACGCGAACAAGCCCGTCGCGCAAACGAGGTCAAATGTTCTCTTGAATACACGCTCCGCAGGAGCAAGCAGTTCGGGCCGGACTTCCACCAACGGATGCCCATGCACAGTCGCC
Organism: uncultured Alphaproteobacteria bacterium; assembly: GCA_964631675.1. Classification (GTDB taxonomy): domain Bacteria; phylum Electryoneota; class RPQS01; order RPQS01; family RPQS01; genus CAZVXJ01. The sequence continues at coordinate 565 of CAZVXJ010000478.1, read as the reverse complement.
GGCTTGACCTCCCCGACCAGCACGGCGTACTTCTCTGCGGTTATGAAGACGCGTACGGGAAGATCCCGTAAGCTTCTAACTATGCGTGATAGAAGTCGTTCCTGCGCATCGTCCGGGGCAATCACCACGATGCGAATGTTCCCAGCGCGCACAGCATGACGCAGCTGGGAAAAGCGAGAAGTCAGTGCACTGCCGTGAATTCTAAATCCCAGCTCGGGGTGAACGGCCACATAGTTAAGTATGCGGTGAGTCTGAGAAGCAGCGCCAATGACAAGTGTTTGCCAGCCCAACGTTCCTCGGATTCTGAGCAGGCGCAGCAATGTGGAGAGCCCAATCCTGTCACCGGCGACGATGATCAGTACGCCGATTCCGTAGCTGGCAAGGATAACGCGCGTGCCCGGCAATGGGTTTTGCGGATTGAAGGTGACTATGAACAGAATCAGGACGCCCACACCCACCGCTCTGCCAGAATCGCGAGCAATCAATGTCCGGGGCCGGAGAGGATCGAATCGATACAATCCAAAAAATGTTAAAAGCGCTATCCAGTAAATCGTCACCACGACAC
>CAZVXJ010000477.1:0-2168 GCA_964631675.1 uncultured Alphaproteobacteria bacterium | reverse complement strand
AATAATTGTGACCATTCACGAATTCGGTCACTTTATTGCGGCCCGACTTTGTGGGATGAGAGTTAAGAAATTCTCAATTGGTTTTCCGCCAAAGATTTTTGGATGGAATTCAGGGGGAACTGAATTCCAGATCTGCTGGATTCCGCTCGGAGGCTATGTTCATATTGCCGGCATGGTCGACGAGTCGCTGGAAGGTGAAGGAATTACGGGTGCTCCCGATGAGTTCATGTCCAAAAATGCACTCCAGAAAGTTTTTACGCTTTCGGCTGGTGTCATCATGAACTACATCGTCGCATTCCTGATCATGGTTGGTCTTACTTTAGCAATCGGAGTGCCTGAACCTACTACCGCCACGATAGGCGAGGTCATGGAGGATATGCCCGCCGAGCAAGCCGGAATCCGGAGCGGCGACGAGATTAAGTCTGTGAATGGATTGGCTATTTCGGACTGGTCTGGTGTCGTAGAAAACATCACCTCCGGAACCGACACTGTGGACCTGGAATTATATCGCCCGACAACAGGCGAGTTCATGAGGCTCACAATACCTACTAAGTCGGTTGATACTGGTGGGGAGAGTCGTAAGGTAATCGGAATCGGACCCCAATATGAATATCGTAGTGCCACTTTCGGGGAAGCAGTTGGCGGTGGTTGGAGATTTTGTGCTGGCACAACCGTTACGATTATCGGATTTCTCGGAGACGTATTTAAAGGAGATGGCAAGGTTTCAGACCTATCCGGCCCGTTAGGCGTTGCAAAGCTCTCCGGTGAAACCGCGAGACAGGGAGTTGGTGCTTTCCTGTTCTTCATTGCCTACGTCAGTGTATCAATTGGATTCCTGAACATATTGCCATTTCCAGTGCTGGACGGTGGTCACATTGTATATGTGCTGATCGAATCGGTCATTCGTCGCCCCATTCCGACGCGCGTGAAGCTCCACATCCAACAGGCAGGTATGGCCGCGTTACTGGTGTTAGTGATCTTCGTTTCTTATCATGACATCATCCGGATGTTTTCGAACTGATTCATGGGATACTCGGGCCGTGTAGCATTTTTGATTTTGGTAGCCGTGTCGGTTATGGCGGCTCCGCGTGTGGAAGATCGCGGACGTGCTCTTGACTATTACATTCGCGGTACGATTGCTGAGCAGCAGGATGACCATTACCGTGCAATCTTTCACTACCAGGAAGCCTTGCGTTTGGACTCCACGTCGGCCTTCATTCTAGTGGCGCTGGCGCAGAATTATCTTGCCGTGGGCAGCTTGTCTCAAGCCGAAGATGCAATCGCATCCGCTTTGAGGGTGGATGCACGAAATGCCTCAGCACTTGAGTTGCAAGCCGTGGTGAATAGAGGGAGTGGAAAACTAAAAGAGGCAAGGGAGTCGCTTGAAAAGCTCAGGACTTTAGATCCTGAGAACTCAGAGTACCTGCAGCAACTCCTGGGCATCTACATTGCCCTCGGAGACTACGCTCGAGCCGACGCGGCTTATCAGGAAATCGCCTTGCAGCGTGGAGAATCAGATTTCACTCTGCGCCAAATGACGGCAGCTTTTCTTGAGGCCGATGAATTCGACCGGGCATTGGATTACCTTAACCGGCTTCTGGTGCTTGACAGCACCGATTCCGGAGTGCGATATACCAGAGGCACGACGCTGCTCCAAATCGGTGACACAACTTCTGCAGAGCAGGATATGCGTGTGGCATTGACGGCCAGCCCAAAAGAAACACGATTTTGGGTTGGAATGGCTGCTTTGGAGTTTGATCGTCGGCACTACGACCGCGTCGTTCAACTCATTGATTCGGCGCTTGGCTTCGCTACGCCAACCGGAACCCTGTATAACCTGCGCGGAACCGCTCACCACCGCCTGAATCATACCGAAGCGGCGATCGGTGACCTTCGCAAAGCCCTTGACCTCGATTCGACGTTGTATTCCGCAGCGGGCACGCTTGGACTGATTTATGATTCGATCGATAGCCTCGAGTTGGCAGTACAATATTATAGCGAGGCGATTGAAGTATCAGACAGCGCAGCAGTATACTTGAATAATCTCGCATACACGTGGGCCGTTCGGAGAATCAATTTGAGTGATGCCAAAATTCTGTCGGCGATTTCATTGCAGAAAGCGCCGGACAACGGTTCATACATGGACACAATGGGGTGGATTGAGTTTG
>CAZVXJ010000476.1:0-2172 GCA_964631675.1 uncultured Alphaproteobacteria bacterium | reverse complement strand
ATACAGCGTAAGTATGGCAAGAAATCGAGGTCCGACGGATAAGATTTGCCGCAGAGTAGGAGTTCAACTCTATCTCAAAGGTGAACGCGTCCGCAAAGGGAAATCGGCATTTGAAAAGAAAGGCTACCCGCCCGGCCAGCATGGTCGCACGCGCCGCGGGAAGACCTCAGAGTATGCGCGGCAGCTTCTCGAAAAACAGAAGATCCGTGAGACATACGGACTCCTGGAACGCCAGTTCCGGAGATTTTTCGAAGTCGCGCAGCGAAAAAAGGGCGTCACCGGCGAGAATTTGCTCGGTATGCTTGAAAGCCGATTGGATAACGTCGTCTACCGTTTAGGTTTCGCAAGCACGCGGCGCCAGGCAAGGCAGATGGTTGTACACGGGCATTTTCTTGTAAATGACAAGAAAGTGAACATCCCGTCGTACGTTCTCGTGCCCAGCGATCGGGTGAAAGTGCGCGAGCGTTCACGAAAGCTCGAAGCTATTCACGCGGCGATGCAGTTCTCAGCGCACGGCAAATTTATGCCGAATCTGGAAGTCGATCGCGCGAAAATGGAGGGCCTGTTCCTTGGCCCCCCCAACCGCGCCGACATCCCTCACGAGTTCAACGAGCAATTGGTCGTCGAACTCTACTCCCGCTAATCCTTACTCGAGGAAATACATGAACGGTCTGACCTTCCAGATGCCTGAGGCGGTGGAGATTGACGAGTCGACTCATACTGATACGTATGGCAGATTCATCGTCCAGCCTTTAGAGCGCGGATATGGAGTGACCATAGGCAACGGCCTGCGCCGCGTGTTGCTTAGCACGCTGCAAGGTGCCGCGATTGCACTGATCAAAATTGACGGCGTCTTGCATGAGTTTTCCACGATTCCCGGAATCTCGGAGGACGTGACGGAAATTGTGCTCAACCTGAAGCAGGTTCGATTCAAGCTGCTGAATAAGAAGCCGGAGAAAGTCCTGCTTCACCTCAAAGGGCCGAAGGAGTTTACGGCACGGGATATTCAGGTAGGCAACAACGATTTTGAAGTACTGAATCCCGATCACCACATTGCGACTCTCAATCGCGATGCGGAGTTGAAGATGGAGATACATGTCCGCAAAGGACGTGGATATGTGCCGGCGGAGGAGAATCGCCCAGCCGATGCCCCCATCGGGACAATTCCACTGGACTCCATTTTCTCGCCGATCAAGAATGTGACATACACGATTGAGAACACTCGTGTTGGTCAGAGAACGGACTATGAGAAGCTGATCATTGAAATCTGGACCGACGGTTCAATTACGCCCGACGATGCGCTGACGTTCGCCGCCCGTACTATTCGCGACCATATCCAACTCTTCATTAACTTCGATATCAAGCCCGAGAAGGAAGAGGAAGAGGACATTGACGAAGAGACTTTGCAAGTTCGAAAATTGCTGCGCAAGCCGGTTGAAGAACTCGAGCTGTCCGTTCGTAGTGCGAATTGCCTGAAAGAAGCCCGGATCCGTACGATTGCCGACCTCGTTCGCCGCGAGGAGCAGGAAATGCTTAAGTTTAAGAACTTTGGCCGTAAATCACTGGTTGAGTTGAATGAAATCCTGAAGACCAAGGGACTGCACTTCGGCATGGATGTCGAGCGCTACCTTAATCCTGAGTACGACAAGAAATGAGACATTTAGTCAAAGGTCGAAGTCTGAGCCGCACAGCTGCGCATAAGAAGGCGTTGCTGTCGAATCTTGCGCAAGAGTTGTTTCAGCACAAGCGCATCCGCACTACTCTCACCAAGGCAAAAGAGCTGAGACCATTCGCGGAGCGATTGGTCACCATTGCAAAAAAGGGCGACTTAGCTGCTCACCGATATGTTTCACGATTTGTTAATCGTCGTGCTGTCGTGAAGAGTCTGATCGATGAGATTGCACCCACTTTTGCAAATCGTCCTGGCGGTTACACCCGCATTATCAGGCTTGGCAATCGTGCGGGAGATAATGCTCAGCTTGCGTTTATCGAACTCGTTGGTTTCGAGAATGCCGTAGTTACGACGGCAGCCGCCGATTCGAAAACAGCGAAAAAAGCAGGTGACACTTCTGGCAAATCAAAGGGCAAGGCAAGAAAAGGTGCTGGTGACGAGCCGAAGGCGGAAAAGCGCTCTGAAAAGAAGTCTGGCAAAGTCAAAGAAAAAGGTGCAGC
>CAZVXJ010000475.1:0-2176 GCA_964631675.1 uncultured Alphaproteobacteria bacterium | reverse complement strand
CCACCACCGAACCGGATGATGGCCCAAATTGGCCACCAGCACGCCCGATGTAAAGTCGGCTAGCTTGCGCCCTTCAGGCGTAAAATGGTAGCAACCCGCGCTGCGCGACAACACCGCGCCCGTCGGCGTGTAGGTGCGCAAAGATCGCGGTTCAAATTGTTTGATCGAACGACGAAAGCCGTCGCTTGCCGCTTCTGAAGAGGCGGTCAAAAATCCTATTTCATCCCTGCGAATTGTACTCGTCATTTCGCGTTTATCTCGGCGTTCTAGCTGTCTGGGAAAACTGACTCATCGGCCGACTTCACCTAACTGGGAGTCTTAGGGCGCTGATATTGGTGCAAAGTCCTCGAACTTCGGCTTGCAAATGCATTCAGTTTTTCCATTTTCAAGCCAATTGTCAACAGTTTCTCTAAGTTTGGCAAATAATATGAATTCATTTCTAAGTTCGCGGGGCTATAGTTAAGTGGAGTGTTCACATGCGTCGTCACGCAATTCCAGCTTTAAATGCACCGGATTGTAACTCTAAGGACTTCTCCCATGAGTGATTCTGCCGTAAATGGGCTTGCTCACAGTGAGCAGTCTTCAGTTGACGAGGTCTATCACCAGATTCTGCTTCGAATCATTCGGGGCGAGTATTCGGAAGGCCGTATCTTAGCAGGCAGCATACTCGCTCGTGAGCTGAAGGTTAGCAGAACCCCAGTCGTTTCAGCACTTGATCGACTGGTTGCCGACGGAATACTGCAGAAGGAAATGAATAAACGCGCCGTTGTTTGTTCAGGTGCCGGGCAATGGCTGATTCAGGTCCATCAACTGAGGGAACTGATCGAACCGCCGGCCGCCGCTCAAGCGGCAGTTCGGATTCCCATGGATGTCATTCAACACCTCGAACAAATCGCTCGGGATGCTGAGCCGAGCTGCGACCAATCTTGGACTGAAGCCGCTCGCAACTTTGACTATGCGCTTCATTTGACGATTGCCGACCAATGCGGCAATTTACCTCTCAGAAAATCCATCTACAAGTGTTGGAGTTACAAGCGGTTGTCCTATGAGGCGAGCGATGCCGTCACTAGCAATCTCGACGTGGGATATCGCGAGCATATCGCCATATTGCAAGCGCTATCTCGTCACGACGCCGAAACAGCCTCCGCTGCCATGCTCTTTCATCTCCGTTCGGCGGCTTACTTGACGGCTGATCGGGGCATCGTTTAACGCGGAATACTCCAACTTTACTGCCTTACCTCCTCCATTCCCCATCGACGAGCCGCCAGATTCCCCGAGAGTTATCGTCGTGTAACTCGGCCGGCAGTGCATCGGCCGGAAAGTTCTGAAAGCAGATCGGGCGGGCAAATCGCTGAATTGCCGCCGTGCCCACGGACGTACTGCGACTATCCGTAGTCGCGGGATACGGCCCGCCATGCACCATCGACGGGCAAACTTCGACACCTGTCGGGAAGCCGTTGAAGATGAGTCGCCCCGCCTTATTTTCCAAAATTGCAATAAGAGGCTTGAACTCTTTCAAGTCCTCCGCTGTTCCGTGAATGGTTGCTGTTAAATGACCTTCAAGTTCGTTTGCAATTTGTTCTAACTCAGTCGCCAACGAACATCGCACGAGAAGCGTCGAAGGTCCGAACACTTCTTCACCTAACGTGTCATGTGCGAAGAACGTGGAAGCATCGGTGGACAGCAATGCCGCGGCTGCCTCAGTCTTCCCATCATCGGCGGCGTCTTGCGGCCGAATCACATCGACTGTGGGAATCTTGCCGAGATCGGCTATGCGATGCTCGTACTTTCTCAAAATGCCTGGATGCAACATCGTTGTCGGCTTCGTCAATCGAAATAACTCGGATAGGGTCCCATGGAATTGTGTGAACTGTGAATCTCCGATGCCCACCACGAGTCCCGGACAAGTACAAAACTGTCCTGCGCCTTGTGTGACGGACTGCTTCAATCCTTCCGCGATTGTGGCGCCGCGTTCCCGCATTGCGCCAGGCAGCACGAAAACAGGGTTAATGCTTCCCATCTCAGCGAAGACTGGTATCGGCCGCGGGCGACGCGCTGCCTCATCGAACAGCGCCCGTCCGCCACTAAGCGACCCAGTGAAGCCAACAGCCTGGGTCTGAGGATGCCGCACCAGAGCGAGGCCAACTTGATAGCCTTCGCCGTGAACCATAGAAAA
>CAZVXJ010000474.1:0-2177 GCA_964631675.1 uncultured Alphaproteobacteria bacterium | reverse complement strand
AGACTCGCTATGGACCGTCAGAATGGACACGCCGCCCGAAGACCAGCTCAATAGCGTGATCTTTACCCGCGAGCGAAACATCGTAGCCGTAGGCCACCGCAGCAATGGTCCCTTCTTGTTTCCACCGCAAGACATTTTTGCTGTAAAGCTGGATACGTTAGGAAATGTACTATGGAGTACAGCCTATGGCGACAGCTTCAATCTTGAAGGTGCTGTAGGAGTTTATCAAACGGCGGATGGAGGTTATCTTATCGGTGGAACACACGAACCCATCGATCCATTTGGAAGGCCTGATTTCTTCCTGATGCGCACAGAGCCCGATGAGATTGTGTCTGCAGGCAAACCACGCCATCCGGTTAGCTCGTACTCTCTTCACCCCGCCTACCCAAACCCCTTCAACTCGTCCACGGTGATCTCGTTTGAAATTCCGCAGACTGCGTTTGTTTCTCTCAATGTGTTTGATATTACCGGACGCCTCGTGGCAACGCCTTTGGCCGAAGTCATGCAAGCAGGAACTCACCGTGTGAGCTTTGATGCGCACTCGCTGGCCTCGGGCGTCTACTTCTGCCGCATGGAGGCGGGAGAGTTCGTGCAAACGCAGAAGATGGTGCTGCTCAAATAGACCCCCCGCCCCCCCGCACGCGGGGGGAGTTGAATCAGCGTCCTTGCGTTGTCAGGATAAATTCCGAAACATGCCGCGGCGGATAGAATGAGAAGGTTAGCAAAAATCAACCCCCGCCATTTCGGACGGGGGTTGATAGTTTTTGCGCATTCGGGTCCAGAGCTTTGACCTTCGAATTCTGAACTTTCCTTAGTTCTTCATCAGCGCTTCCACCCAAAATTCCAGATTCTCCTGCAGCTGCGGGCTGTAGCCGCTTTCTTCGAAGCGAATATGGCCGTTCTTGTCAATCGCGCAGAGATAGGGGATGCCATCAAACCCGTATTGCTTGGACAGGTCTTCGGTGCCGTGCAAGAGGGTCATCGCGTACTTGTGATTCTTCATGAACATTTCGGGTTTCTGCTGCGGTGCGCGCTCCCACACATTTACGGAGAAGACTTTCGCTCCCTCCGGAAGTTCATTCTTCGTGAACTTATCCAGTACAGGCATGGCCATTTTGCACGGCCCGCACCAAGTCGCCCAGAAATCCAAAATCACGACTTGCCCGCGCAGTTCGGAGAGCTTGACATTGTTGCCATCTTTATCCTGGAGAGTCCAGTCCGGTGCGGGTCGGTCGGTCATGGAGCCGAGCACCTTTTCACGCCTTTTTTGAGCACCTGCGGCCACGACTGCCTGTAATTCATCCATGAGCGGCTGCCATCTCACATCGGTACGCAGAACGGCGAGATCCGCATCCGTCTTCATGACGTCTAATCCGATAAAGCCCGCATTGACTGCGTCACGCACCCGATCCAGCGCCGCTGTCGCGTCACCCGTCAGCGCAGTAAGGCATGCCAGGTCGTAAGCAACATCGGGATTCTCTTTCACGGCGGCAGTCGAGGATAAATATGCTGCGGCGCGGTCGTACCCACGCACGGCTCGCAAAGCTTCAACGTACCACGAGCGCACCCCATATTGCTTATCCTGGGCGGAGCCATCGGAACCGTAGACGGATTCAGCATGAGCCTCAAGTAGTTTGAGCGCTTCGGAGTCCTTGCCGTTCGCGCACAAGAGCACCGCCTGCTCTGTCCTGTCCGCCCAAGAAAGACTATCCGCCTGAGCGGCCTCAAGCGCCTTGGCTGCTTGTGCATTCTGCTTCGTGAAGATATAATAGCGAAACAGATTCTGCCGTGCATTCTCATCTTCGGGTTCGAGTTTTACCCACCCTGTGAATAATGCCTCATCCTTGGCAAGCTGTTCGCTCATCCACTTTTGCTGTTCCGCGGCGGCGCGTTCATTGAACAACCCCGTCCCGTAAGTGGCGCACACCAAACGGTATCCCCACGGCCATTTGGAGTCAAGTTTTACAATCTTGCGGCCGGTTTCGATTTTCACCTTTTCGGTTGGAGCAATGCGTCCATACAAATAAGCCGCACGCTTGTCACCGGGGCTGGCTTCGTAGGCAGACTTGAAACTTGCGGTGCAACCGGCAGAGTCCACGTCATACCATTCGGTCTGAGCCTGCCGTGCCACATTGATATCCGAAGCATGAGTGGCGAAATCCTGCAAAAACGTTAAT
>CAZVXJ010000473.1:0-2179 GCA_964631675.1 uncultured Alphaproteobacteria bacterium | reverse complement strand
TCATTGAATTCTTGCTGGAAGCCTTGTTGTTGAGTGGGGGTGGGGGCATTGTGGGAATCCTTTTGGGAGTGGCCGTTCCTCACCTGGTGCGATTCTTTGCTCCAAGCATCGTCATCGAAATCCCGACGCTGGCCATAGTCCTGGGGTTTGGAGTGACCTTGGCGGTGGGGCTGACCTTTGGATTGATGCCGGCCATGAGGGCGTCCCGGCTCAACCCGGTGGAGGCATTACGATATGAGTAACATACTGCGCATCGCCTTTGTCCTGATGGCATTGCCCGCTTGGGGGCTGGCCGAAACCGTAAATTTAACGCTGGAGGGAACACTGCAGAAGGCTTCTGAACTCAGCCAGCAGGTATTGATTGCCAAGACCGGTGTTCGAACGGCAGCCGCACGCAAAGATTTGGAAAAGGCCCCCTTTCGCCCGCAGTTAAGCGTGGGGACCGGGGTTGCGGCCACTTATGGATTTCCGCTGAGTATCGAAGGGGCCGCCCCGTCCATCTTTAATGTGAACTTCCTGCAGACGTTGTACGATCGCAAGCAGAGGAAGCAGGCGGACGCCGCTGTCCTGCTGGAAGAACGCTCTCAACACGAAATGGAAACCGAACAGCAAAGGGCGGCGCTCGAAGCGGGGCGTCTCTACCTGGAACTGCGCAATCAGCGCCAGAGACATCAATATTATCAGATGCAAGTCGAAAGCCTGGAGAAAACGCGTGAGATCATCGCGGTTCGCGCACAGAATGGGATGGTGCAGCCGCGCGAATTGACGAAAATCAAATTGGAGGTTGCCAAAGCCAAAGTGACCCTGGCCAAGAATGAGCAAAGTACGCTGCTCCTTGAGGAACAATTGCGGCAGGCAACCGGCATCGCCGCCGGCGTTTCGTTATCTCTGGGAAATGATGAGATCTCCGCGGGACGTGCCGAATGGTCGGAAGACACCCTGCTCGTCGCGGCTTTGGACAAGGACCCCACCCTGATGCAGCTCCGGGTGCAGGAAAAGTCGTACGAGGTGATGGGAGATGGTCTCACCGGATGGTTCCGCCCGGTGGTAAATCTCGTAGGACGGTACGATCTTTTTAGCCGTTTCAACGATTATGAAAAGTACTTCAACAATTTTCAGCGCAATAACCTCTTGTTGGGGTTTTCTATTCAGGTTCCATTAGTTCAGCCGTCGCTCACTCCAGAAAAACGACGACTGCAGGCGCTTCAAGACGAGGCCCAACTCAAGATCAAATTGCGGACGAATGAAATCAGGGCACAAACACTCCGTGAAGTCTCCAATCTTGCCGTTTTGCGGGCGAAAACAGAAGCAACTCGGCTGGAGGCCCAGTTGGCGCGGGAAAACTTGCAAGTCGCCCAAGCCTCTTACGAGGAAGGGAAACTGCCGCTGGCTCGGCTGGAAGAAGTGCGGCGGGAGGAGAATACGCGCTGGTTGGAATACCTGGACGTGAGGTTGGAGGAGGAACAAACGCAACTGAATTTACGAAAACAGGCCGGTACCTTGCTGCCAGTCAGCCAATGAAGTAGCCGGCCTGTCTCGCGACATGGGGTGGCGAATGTTACTTGTCTTCAGGATTAAGTGACTTGAAGACGACCGCCGCCACCGCTCCGCCCAAGAAATTGGCCACCAAATAGATCCACAGATGTCCCCATCCCACGAGACCCATGGCGCTGATGCCAATCGCTGCCTTTTAGTCGCATGGAAATAAAATGCCTTCAATGGTTAAGGTCACGCACGCAATAGGAGATGTGTCTTTGCCCTCAGAAAGTCATCCCTTAGTTAACTTTTTTGAGTAAAGGAGTTGTCGATCAGGAGGCTCTGGGAAAAAACTTCAAGAAGGAGCCCAAAATACTGCTTGCTTAGTCATTTTGACATCTCGATCTTGAAAAGCATGACGAAATTTGCGAGGACGGCTTCGAGCCAGGATTATTGGCTCCAATTTTGAATGATGGCAGTCTGGGTCAACTTTAGCAATCCTCGGAGAGGATCACAACGCTCGGGACAACAGCAATGAACCACGTGCGTGGGACACAACAAAGCCCTGGGCTCAGAGCCCTGAGGCTTCCGTCGTAATGCAACCTTGGATACATTCATGCCGGAGAGACCAATCACGAGTTTGACACCGGTCGCAATCAGTTTTTGCAGAACACATATTGTCAAAGTATAAGAGCGAGTTCCT
>CAZVXJ010000472.1:0-2182 GCA_964631675.1 uncultured Alphaproteobacteria bacterium | reverse complement strand
AAAATAGCTGTACTCCAATTCGGGCTCAGCAGCCGCAGATACACGTTAGTCGAACATTTGACAGCGGCTATACCCGAATTCTTCGGTTATGCGGACTGCTGGTGAGTTCGTTTCTTTTCTTCAGTTGCGGTGGCGATGACAGTCGATCACTCTCATCGTCTCGTCCTATTAGCGTTAGCCCTCTTAACTTGAGTGCTTCCACAATCACCTATGATTCGTTCACGCCTGCCATTTCCGATTATCGTAAGGCTGATGGCTATGTCGAGCCAGTCGGACTGCAGAACGATGGGAGGGGCAGCCTTATAAAGCTACCCTTAACGATGCTCGGTCTCTCGCCACTTCTTGATGGAAGTCGTATCAATAGAGATTGTCGATCGGCGGATTTCAACGGAGACCAGTTCCCTGATATCGTGTGCAATACGTATTCTCCTGCAGAGGCCTATGTGGTCAATCCTCCCACTGCTGAGGAGTCTGCAATGGGTCCTGTTTGCACGGGTGCTGCCAATTCTTACTCGGCCAGTTCCGTCGCAATGCTGTTTTTCAATAATCGTGATGGCACGTTCAGCGAGGATCGAATTTTTACGGGTAAAGCAATAAAAGGGTATGGGGAAACGATCGTTGTCGCGGACTTCAATAATGACGGCTCCCTTGACATCTTTCTGCCGTATTACTCGCATTGCAGCCCGAATGAACACTCATATCTCCTGGTCAACGATGGGACCGGGAATTTCACGGATATCGCCGACTCTGCCGGTGTCGCCCTCAGGAATATTTCCGTTTTTTCGCGTGTTGAAGGTGCACAGGCGCTCGACTTTAACGATGATGGGTGGATTGATTTTTATGTGGGTGGGCACTTTTTTATGAACAACCGCTGCGTGGGGGAGTCGTGTCATCCGACCTTTAGCGACCAAAGGGCAGCATTTGGACTTCCTCTGCTCTTCGATGAAGGGATTAAATTCTTGGACTGGAATAACGATGGATTGATAGATATTGTCGTGCACCATCCGCCTACGGGACCTGCCCTCTACCAGTTCAACGGTAAGGTATTTGAACTCTCGCCAGCCATCCCGGTGCTCCCTTCAGGTACATTTGAGAGCAGTTATGGACTGAACATTTATGATCTGAATAACGATGGCAAGGAAGACATCGTTCTGCCTGCGGGAAGTGCAATTGAAGAAAGAGTGCTCTCCGGCAGAAGTTCAAATAATGGGAGGAAAGCGGTCATTCTGTTAAATGATGGTGTCGGTTTTCATCGGACTAAGGAGAATTGGGAGGAGAGTCGGGGGAGTGACATCATCGCATTCGGCGACATGAATAGAGATGGCCGCATAGATGTCATGACGAGAATCGTCGAGACCGGGGTGTTGGCATATTTCCGTAATGAGACAGCTGTGCCGGCTGATAGCTTTCTCTCCATCGACGTGGTGGGACCGAACGGCGAAAAAAACCAGCAGGGGCGGGTCGTTAAAGTAACGCCACAACACCACGCGGATACTGTTTTCACACGCATCGTGGATGGTGGGTCCGGGTTTCTGGCTCAAAATCAGTATGATCTGCTTGTTGGAACTCCCTACTCGGAGATGCATGCCGTAACGGTCTATTTCCGTACTGGCATCGTCCGATTTACTATGAACCCCGGAGAGCGAAAGCGCGTGTATCCGAATGGCACCGTGGTTGACTACTGATGCGAGTTTATCGGCAAGGTGATGCCATTTCGGTGTCTGTTGTTCGAGTGCCGGTATGTGATTGGTACAGGTACTTGTTTTCTGGGCGGATTCGTTGACTTGCGTGATAGGCTGCATCTACATTGAAGCGTGTGTCGGGTCTTGTCTGAATTCGCCAACGCGCGAGCATGCTCATGAAGACCGTTCTGAGTAGGGGGCTGGACGCAGCCGGACCTCTCTCCAGTAACTATGAAATGGCTTCGATGTCCGATACGATATCGCTCGTTATCGTCAATTACAATGCGGGTGAGTATCTTCAGCATTGTGTGGCATCTACGCTGTGCCAGGTGAGCGAAGTGATTATTGTCGACAACGCGTCAACCGATGACAGTGTGGAAAAGACCGAGGCGGTATTTTCGGATGAGCGGAAACTCCTGGTTGTTCGCAATAGAAGAAACTGTGGATTTGCGGCCGCCTGCAATATTGGATTGGAGATGTCCTCCGGTAGGTATCTGTTC
>CAZVXJ010000471.1:0-2184 GCA_964631675.1 uncultured Alphaproteobacteria bacterium | reverse complement strand
AGTAAACTGCAAGCGTATCGTTGTCAGAGTTTGCCGGCAAAGCTACGCTGTAGATCGCGAAACACCGCTCGAAACCGGGGCCATTGCAGATTGAATCCGGATGCCCAAGTGCGCATTCGAGGTCTATGCCTAGGGTCACGGTGTCCGCATTGGAGCCGTCCGCCTGAATAAGGAACACAACAACCGAGTCCACGCGGTACGGATAGGTCACTCCACAGCTGCAGTCGGCGGGATCGATGAGAATTTTGAACCCATCACCCGGCGCAATACTTTCGTAACGCGAAAGCAAGTCTGTTGAGGTGATTAACGTACAGAGTGGAAGGTCAAGCGGATCTCGACCACTCTCAGTCATGCTAATATGTCCACCATTTTCAAAAGCCGTAAGGGGCTCGTGATACAAGTTTCGATTGGCCGGACGGACAAAGGACTCAGAAATAGCATTGAGCCCATTGACAGATCCATTGGCGCGCCGTCCGACCGAAGAATATCCCGTGGTATTCACGCGGTCCAAGTAGACGGATTGTGTTGCCGCCTCTTCCGATGTAGCAAGCGTCAAGGGCTGGACAACACTCACATTGGCCGGCTGAACCTGGCCCTTGACTGGCTGCTGGGCCGCACCTGCCGACAGACAACAGGCAACCAAGATGGCCACGCTACTCATGCACAATTTTTTCATCATCATCATCTTCCCCTTACTGGTTCTGGGTTAGTTGGACAAGAAGAAGGTACTTCACTTGTTTTCATGTTTTGCGACTCCGAACTTCACGTAGTATAACACTCTAAGAGTCGAGAGTCAATTGCCGGACCACTCATATGGCGAGTCAGTAGAACTTTACACGGAAATATTTGCTCATACTTACTACGCCTTCGTTGCATACGACTGGAAACCGTGCAAGGCAACAGTGTTGCTGGCGCAAAGGTTTGGCCAAAATCACGAGGCAGGCGTGCGGGTAACATATACTTGTTTAGTCCTGAAAAAACAGTGGTGGAGGGGAGGTTTTAATCCGAAAACGGCAACTCCTGCCAGAGATCACAACTGGCTGACTCCGGAACTTCAGGTTGGTGCCGGAGGTTAGTGAAATGAGAATACCAACAAAAACGACCCAAGGGAGCGAGGAATGTTGACAACGATCGAAAAATCATGGATGGTAGGACTGGTGATCGCCATAACGTGCCTCTGTGCCTCGGCCGGTGAGAGATCTGAAACGGGGATTGGACTGATCCTCGGCGAACCATCGGGCGTGAATGCTCAGTTCTTTTGGAGCAGCCGTTCTGCCGTGGACATTACTGCCGCATGGTCATTTGATGATTGGTTTCAAGTCATGGGCGATTATCAAGTATATGATTATATTCTGGATGCACCGAGGGAATGGAAGTGGACATACGGCGTCGGTGCTTACCTTGCCCTGCCCGACAATGAATCTGGAACGATGGGCCTCAGGATTCCGTTGGGAATCAAATACCACTTTCCTCATTCGAATATCGACGTATGGGTAGAGGCTGCACCGGCGCTGCAAGTGGCGCCCGACACGAAGGGCCTGCTGCAGGGCGGGCTTGGCCTCACCTACTGGATAAAATAGTGCATTGCGGTCGGGCCGGAAATTTCGTACATTCTGGGAATTCGACTCAAACAAGTATGGGCGAGAATTTCGTCAAATTCGCATGACTCCACTCGAAAAAATGCTGGCCAGCCGTAGACGCTGGGAAGAGGATTATCAGAAGCTAGGTCGTGTACCGAACAGGCGGTTTGTCACGACTTCCGGTTTGGACATTCCTCCTCTCAATTGGACGGAAGATCCTTCTCAGGCCGAAGAATACGTTACAAAGCTAGGATTCCCAGGGCAATATCCCTACACCCGAGGCGTCCATCCTTCCATGTACCGGGGGAAGTCATGGACCATGCGTCAGTTCTCCGGATTTGCGACCCCAGAAGAGACCAACGAAAGATACCGGTACATACTGGAACAGGGTGGTGATGGTCTCTCGGTTGCATTTGACTTGCCCACTTTGATGGGCCGCGATCCCGACGATCCATGGTCTATTGGAGAAGTTGGGAAATGCGGTGTAAGTGTAGCATCACTCGCGGACATGGAAGTCTTATTTAAGGACATTCCGTTAGGCAAGATCACCACTTCGATGACGATTAACGGTCCGGCCGCAATCATCTGGGCGATGTTCATAGCA
>CAZVXJ010000470.1:0-2193 GCA_964631675.1 uncultured Alphaproteobacteria bacterium | reverse complement strand
GTGAGCGTGCCGATAACCAAAATCCCCCACGCGATCAATCGAGACCGCTGCTGCACTCTCTATCGCATCAGATTGCGAAACTCAACAACCGCATTTTCCCAACCGAGTCTGAGCGCAAGGCTCCAGAGGTCGGGTGACGGAAACACCTCTTCAAGCGCAGGGATTTCCGCAAACGATGACGGCAGTTGACGCCCCATCGGTCCAAATAGTGCCACCCGGAGGTTTGATTTGGACGCAGCGAGTGCTGCGGATTGAATTCGAGCCAATTCCGCAGCTGCGGCATCGTGGGAATTTGCACCGGATGCTGAATCAGTCGGGAAAACCACCCACCGCAATTTAGCTCTGGAGGCTTCGCGAATGATTGCAGGTTCAGGCTCAACAAGTATTGCCGTTTCTTGCCCGCTCGAAGAGATTCGCGCAGACAAGTCCGCAACCCGTCCGATGTCGGTAACCGTCTTTCCCCTGTCACCGGTGATCAGTACTCTATCCGGTGCGGTACCCAGCGCAGGCACTCGATCCAAGTCCTCAACTTCACATTTGATGACAAACAGCGGCAACCCTGATCGGTGGTACAGATCAGGCGATTGCGCGTTGGCACCTAAAAACGCCGATATTGGAACCATTATCGCAGACGCTCCACCACGAGTAGCACCATACGCCACATCGAGCAGATCAAGCTCCGGCAAGCTGCGCACAAGCTGCAGTCCAGGCTCCAGGTCGACTCCAATGCGCGGTATCACGTTTGCAGCCCTGCAAATTTTTTCTTCAGTGCGCGAGCGATCTCCTGAGGCACGAAAGAGTCAACGTCGCCGCCCAGCCGCGCTACTTCACGAACGATGCTGCTGTTCAAATAGGTATATTGCTCGTGTGGCATGAGAAACACAGTCGTGATTCCTTCAGCCAGTTTTCTATTTGTAAGTGCCATTTGAAACTCATATTCAAAATCGGAGACCGCACGGACGCCGCGGATGATTGCAACGGCACCGCGTTCCTGTGCAAATCGCACGATCAGCCCCTCATGCAGGGCAACCTCAACACCACGAATTCCCTCAACACACGTTCTGATTTGCTCGAACCGTTCCTCGAGGGAAAACACCGGATGCTTTCCGGGGTTCTTAGCCAGAGTTACAATTACCCGGTCAAAAATATCCGCTGCCCGGCGGATAACGTCAATGTGACCGAACGTGATGGGATCAAAGGTACCCGGATAGACTGCTATCGGCAAGCTGCTGCTCAGTGGTTGAGTTTCTTGACCATTTCAATCATCATGCCGTCATCGAAGCGCGTAATGCCGACATCATCCATCAGCGCCCGAATAAGAAGTACTCCACGGCCGTGATCCTTCAGCAAGTTTTCCGGCAGCGTTGGATCGGGAAGTGACTCAACGTTGAAACCTGGACCGTGATCGCGAATACGTACCTTCAGCGCGTCATCGTATCTTAGGAATTCGATGTCGACCGAAAGCGATTCATCGTATTTGTGCGCGTGAGCAATGGCATTTGTCACTGCTTCGGTTACACAGATGCCAAGATCCGCAAGCGCGTTGTCATCAAATCCCATTTCTGTCGCAATTTGACCAGTGACTGCATCGACCCGCTCAAGTTCGTCGAGCGAGGAGGGTATGGATAGCAACTCTTTTTTTAGCGGCTCAGACATACTTCAACACCATCAGGGTAAGATCATCGGGTACCGCCTCTTCAGAACGGTATTCATGAACATCGTCGCTCAGTTTTTGCACTAGATCCACGGCGGAAAGATGACGATTGTCTCTCAATTCCTGTTCGAGTCTGAGAGTGCCAAATTCTTCGCCAAGGTCATTGGTCGCTTCCGTGACGCCATCTGTATAGAATAGGATGGTGTCGCCTGCCGAAAGTTTCACGAAATTCTCCTCGAAACTGCGATCGGTAAAGGCACCAAGCAAGGTACCGCCGGTCCAAAGCCACTCGCTCCTGCCGTCTTTTCTCAGCAATAGCGGCGGATTGTGGCCTGCATTTGAGTAGGTTAGGATGTGGTTTTTCCGGTCGAGGACTCCGTAGAATGCTGTGACAAACACATCCGGCGGATTGGTATCATGGAGAAACTCGTTTACTTTAGAAAGGATCACGCGGATCGCAAAGTTGTTTCGCGATTCGATTCGTAGGCATGCGCGAAACGTGGCCATGAGCAGTGCCGCACCTACCCCGTGTCCCGTCA
>CAZVXJ010000469.1:0-2203 GCA_964631675.1 uncultured Alphaproteobacteria bacterium | reverse complement strand
CATTCTGAAGATTGCCTCCAAGAGAGCCAAGCTCGAGCGGAAAATATCCTTTCTCGAAACTGCACATACGCTAATGCACCACTGGCACATCTTTCATAAACCCTTTGCGATAATCATGCTGGTGATTATGGTGGTGCATATCGTCGTCACTGTGACCCTTGGCTACCGCTGGATATTCTAAGGCAATCAATTCAATAAATAGTCGTAGGCAATCTGTTGCAATTCGACAGTCGATACCTTATCTTTTTGTCTGGAACTCCGCATAACCGTGACTGCGTGTAATGTGTAACGCGTTGCTATGACCGAACTGCTGATTTACGGACTAACCGCATTGCTGGTGCTCGCTGTTCCGGCGGTTTACATAATTAGATGGAAGAGGTCCAGTTTACGTGCAAAACATGCGCTGGACAAGTCAATTGAGCGGGGGCTGGACGAACCCGTCTCCCTTCACCCCGTCATCAACCCGAATATCTGTATTGGCTCCGGTGCGTGTGTAAAGGCCTGCCCGGAAGTCAACGTACTGGGGTTGATTGAAGGGAAGAGTTACCTGGTTAATCCTTCGCGCTGTATCGGACATGGACAGTGCGAAGCAGCGTGCCCGGTTGGGGCGATTACATTGGTCTTCGGCACCGAAAAGCGCGGAGTGGACATTCCGCATGTAAAAGGAACCTATGAGACCAATGTGCCGGGCGTATATATCGCCGGAGAACTTGGTGGGATGGGACTGATTCGCAATGCCGTAAACCAGGGAACGCAGGCGGCTCGATTTATCACAGAACAGCTCAAAGTGCGCGAGCGCGACGATGCTCTCGATCTGGTTGTCGTGGGCGCAGGTCCGGCCGGATTTGCGGCGTCACTTCAAGCCCTGAAAGACAATTTGAATTTTGTCACTGTAGATCAGGAAGATCTGGGAGGAGCGGTTATCACATACCCGCGAAAAAAATTGGTCATGACTCAGCCTATGGAGCTCCCAATTTTCGGGAAAGTGAACTATCGAAATGTCGAAAAGGAGGTCCTGGCTGAGCTGTTTCAATCCGTCGCCGCAAAAACCGGCCTGGTCGTGAAGGCGAATGAAAAGGTGAATGAAATTTCCCGCGATAACTCGCTGTTTCGTGTTGCCACTCCAAAGGGCGAATATCTCTCCAAGACCGTGTTACTTGCCATTGGACGGCGCGGTACGCCGCGGAAAATAGGCTGTTCCGGGGAAAGGTCGGCGAAGGTCGCCTACCGTTTGCTGGAGCCTGAGAAGTTTCACCACATGAGGATATTAGTCGTCGGGGGTGGAGACAGTGCTGTGGAAGCCGCGCTGGCATTGGCTGAACAGCCGGGCAATACGGTTCACCTTTCGTATCGGGGTGAGAACATCTTTCGCATCAAGGAGTTAAACATGATGCGGTACCAGTCAGCTCTTGCCAAGGGTGCGCTCACGGCAATCTACAATTCAAATGTTGTGAATATTGAGCCTGAGCGGGTGCAAATCAAGGAAGGTGATACCATGCACGACTTGCAGAATGACTACGTCTTTGTCTTTATCGGCGGAGAGCTGCCCACAGAATTTCTGAAGAGGGTTGGAATTGAGTTTACACGTAAGTTTGGACAGCGATGACAAAAAGTCGAAGAATGGACTGGAGGGCGATCACATTTCTTGCCTCACTTGTGGCGGCAGTTATAGTATTGGTGCTTATCCTGACCCCTGCATCGTGGGTTACGTCTGATGAACCGGAAGTGGACGAGCGGGCTGATGTAACTCTTGAAAACCTGCACGAACAGGATCCGACCCACCAGATAGCCGTTCTTGAGAAGATGTGGGCAGAGCATCCGGATCACTCGCCGATCGCTTTACAGCTTGCAAATCTCTACTTTGATCAAGGTGCTTATCCGATGGCCATTCGCTACTACCGTGAGTTTCTGAAGGCGGATACGAGCAACAGCGGAATCGATGTGACTTTGGACCTGGCACGGGCGCTTTTTGAAATGGATCGCACGGACGATGCAATCAAGGAACTCGAATCCATGCTTAGGAAGGTACCGGATCATCCGGGAGCGCTATACAACATGGGAGCGATGCAGGCAAACTCGGGGAAATTGGCCGAGGCGAAAAAAAGCTGGCAGCGGCTGATTGAAAAACATCCGACTGATACCTTGGCTGCCTTTGCGAAGCGCTCACTTCCTATGCTTGAACTGCCTCCAGGTCATCCGTAAT
>CAZVXJ010000468.1:0-2204 GCA_964631675.1 uncultured Alphaproteobacteria bacterium | reverse complement strand
GCGGAACCACTTTACCGTCATCCAGCGTGCGGCCCGAACCGACGGCAACGACGCGGCCTTCCTGCGGCTTCTTCTTCGCCGTGTCGGGCAGCAGAATGCCCCCGGCGGTCTTCTCTTCTTCTTCGGCTGGCTCTACCACAATCTTGGTTGAGAGCGGTCGTAATGACATCTCCGATCACCTCCGGATAGTTTCGGGTTCGCCTTGCGGCCAAACCCGTAAAATGGTTTCGAGAATGGGTAACAATGGAACAGGATTAGCACTCCCTCTCGGAGAGTGCTAACATAAGTTACTCGAAAGGAAACGGGGATGTCAAGAGGGGAGGAGGCTATTTTGTTTTTGTGTTGGGCAAAGCAAAGCCGAGCCTCGATCCTTTATATTCTCGCCCCTCCTCCGCGTTAGCGAAGGAGGGGCAGCTCTATGACATATTGCGAACATTATCGCTGCCTCGTATCAGAAGTGCGCGTTCGGCACGTACCTGCTGCGATCTGATGTTGTCACGGATGATTTGCCTTCGGTCAACCCCTATGATTTTTCTATCGCCGAGAATACTCCGTCCGCTCCGACCGCGTTGAATTGGCTTCGCAGTAACAAACGTCAACTGCCCGTGTAGGTTACTGGCGAGCATTTGCATGGAGGATTCGGCGGCTACTCCAAATACAAGCCAGTGAAGCTGTTTAGTCGTTGCGCTCTCAATCGAACTGGCAAACCGGACATTCTCTCTCAGGACGGACTGACCCTTTGTTTGGAAATTCACCGCGACGTGAGTGAAATGGTGATTCGGGTGATTCATCCACTCGCATATTCGCTCCGTGTCCCGGTCATGGTTAGAAGCGATCCACGGCACACACGGCAAACCGAAGCTGAGGGCATCGCCAAAGAATTTGGCACTACGTTTCAGATTGTACGTTTGCCAATGACGGCATTGAGTACCATCGGTGTACACGGAATAACCCGGTGCCACCAATAGGACGGGTGACAACGTAGCGCACGTTTTGAAGAACCGAGGATCGCATGAACGGATGAAAAGCTTTTCCAAGTTCGCATCTTGCCCTTCCCCGTGCAGCACCAGCAATTGATCCGACTTAAGATTGTTTCGCTGCCTGAATACCGTCGTCCGATTCAAGCCAAAAGAGAGAAGGCCAGGAATGTTCCAATAAGGCACTGCGACCGCAGAACCAAAGCTAACCGGATCAATGGGTGGCTGCATGTCGAAATCATGCGATACGATAACAGGTTCAAGCGATGGGAGCTGAACCCATGTTGTGACGTCAGGAAATCGCAAGCCTTCTACGTGTAACAGTCTGGGTTCGTAATGCGAACAGACTTCGCGATTGAAACAAGATGTTCCGTCACAAAAATGGCGGTCATCAACGCCAAATTCCAGTGCCTCAGAAGCGGGCGTACAGTCTTTGCAGGTTGGGAGGCCCGTGAGCACGCTTTGAGGGGCGCATTCCTTTATCGAATTTGAATCACGCATATCGGACCCTCCGTTTGCGCCTCCACAACCCGGCCAGTAGTGTTGCCGACGAGACGCACAACATCATCGTCCGCTGCTGCAACGTCACCGATTCGCTGGCCGGCCAACGTTTCGACCTGAATTGGTATCGCTTGTAATCTGAGCCTGACCGCGTCGCGCACGGAAACGCCGGAGAGAACATACAAGTCGAGGTTGACAAGCGTGATTCTTATGGCCTGATCGTCGGGAATTATGCGCTCAGACACCGGAATGCTGATGCCTAGGCCAGCGGGGGTCACGACTGGAGGATTGTATGGAATTGGAGTTGGTGATCTTTTAGCCATTTTGATCTCTCCTGATCAATCCTTGTACAGGGATTGACGTTGATCATGCGGTTGGAGTAAAATGGCTTCGCGTCAGCCCATTGCTGGCCTGGCGATGCCACCTTGAGCCAACCGCTCAAGAAGTGAGTGCGGCGGTGATCTCTTGGCGGGGAAACCGCCGCACTTTGTATTATACTACAAAATCACATTTGGGGCACTGCCTGGTGCGCTCTCTCCTGCGATGTCAATTAACCCGCTTAGAGCTACTACTCTTGTTGCGCGGCTTGCCATCCTGAAGTTTAATTACAAGAAATCCCGTTTCTTCGTCTCTGATCAGTGGATATAACATGGTAACCTTCGGTTGAATGTCGAACTTATCCAGAAACGGTTTTGCCGCGATGTCTGCTCCCATGCGTCGGCTCTT
>CAZVXJ010000467.1:0-2206 GCA_964631675.1 uncultured Alphaproteobacteria bacterium | reverse complement strand
ATTCAAGGAAGCACCGCCCGCAGATATCTTGGCCGCGCGCGTAACCAGTACATCGGGTGAGCCCGAGCTAGTCCCCATACCGACCGGCGCGACTCCCTCGGAAGTGAGGCTGAAGGAGACCGAATCGATTCAGACAAATTGGCTCGATAGGCAGCACGTCATTAGTCTCTCGCTGGTCGGTTTTCTGTTGGCAGTGGTGATCTTGATTGCATGTAAACGACTCGTGTGACGAATAAGCCCGAGCGATGCATTTGTTGCCTGCCCCTATCGTGAGTTAGAATGAGAGGGTGTTATTTACTTGGCCCAAATTCTCCGCCTCTCTGCCCCGCCCTAGATTCCATGCCCGAATGAATTCGAATCCATCGCTCTCCAAGTTGCGTGTTCGGTCGATGCCGATGCAGTTAAGAGGTCGTCGTCCTCACCGCGGTTCGGCCACGCAGTTCATTATTTTGGCCATCGCTACCGCGGTTGTCAGTGGGCTACTGTGGGGTGGTATACATCTGCGGACGATGAATAAACCGTCCGCACTACCGCTTGTTATCTTTTGCGCGGCCAGTAATCAGCCAGTGCTTGAGGCGATCCGAAGCGACTATGAACATGCCTACGGAACGCCATTGCATATTCAATATGGCGCGTCGCAGACGTTGTTGGCGGCCTTGGAAGTATCTGGATCCGGCGATCTCTATCTACCGGCCGACGACAGTTATTTGAACGTGGCAAGCGAGCGAAACCTAACCGCAGAGGAATTCCCTCTCGCACATATGAAAGTCGTCGTTGCAGTGGCAAAGGGCAATCCCAAGAAGATTCATACCTGGGATGATTTGATGCGCTCCGACGTTCGCGTCGCCCAGGCGATGCCCGATAGTGCGGCAATCGGCAAGTTAACTCGAGACAGGCTCTCAGTGACCGGTCAATGGGAAGCGCTCCACACCCATACAACAGTCTACAAGACGACAGTCAATGAAGTGGCCAACGACGTCAAGGTAGGCGCGGTTGACGCCGGGATCGTCTTCGATGCGGTGTTAGAGAACTATGACACGGTAGATTACGTGACGCTGCCGGAACTGGAAGGCATTCAAGCAAATGTGGCCGCAGCCGTACTTAAATCGAGCCGTCAACCCTCCCAGGCGCTGCATTTCGCCCGCTATTTGTCGGCCCGAGATAAGGGATTGGTCCGATATCGCGAGTGGGGCTTTGAACCGGTCGAGGGTGATATCTGGAGCGAACATCCGGAGGTCACGTTGTATGCTGGGTCGATGCTCCGTCCAGCAATCGAAAAGACGATTGCCGCATTCGAAGAGCGAGAGGGAGCCCATGTGCTGAGGGTCTATAACGGCTGCGGCATCTTGGTAGCTCAGATGAAGGCGGGGCAAGTGCCCGATGCGTATTTTGCTTGCGACGTTGAATTCATGAAGCAAGTCCACGAATTGTTTCCTGAAGCCGAAGACATTTCTCAGAATGAGCTTGTCATCCTCGTGAAAAAGGGAAATCCATCTGGCTTGGCGTCGCTTCGCGACTTGGGGAAGCCGGGCTTGCGGGTCGGCATCGGTCACGAGAAGCAGTGCGCCATGGGATGGCTGACGCAGCGTACATTTCGCGAAGGAGGTGTTCAGGCGGAAGTGATGAAAAACGTCGTCGTACAATCGCCGACTGGCGACATGCTCGTTAACCAGATGCGCTCCGGGGCGCTTGACGCGGCAGTGGCCTACTTGAGTAACGCGGCAGGATCGGCTGACTTTCTCGACGCAATTCGCATTCAGGGGCTGCCCTGTTCAGTGGCCACGCAACCCTTCGGCACGTCGAAAGATTCGCAAAATAAGCAACTTATGCAGCGGTTGTTGCGCGCGATTCGGGCCGACGTTTCGCAGCAGCGATTTAAGGGCGAAGGCTTCCGCTGGGTCGACGCCAGCGAGGGGCGATCATGATCGATTCGTCCGTTACGCAGCAGACACAACACAAGGTAGGTTCCGATGCCCCCTTCTTCTTCGCCCTCGGAGGCATTGGCGGCAGCTACGTCTTGTTGATCGTACTGCTGCTGGCGGCGGATCTTGCGTTCACCTCGCCGTTTCATTTCAAGCAAGCGTTGCAGAAACCGGAAATTCAGTACGCCGTGCGGTTGACATTGATCTCATGCACTATTTCGGCGCTGCTTTCACTGTTGGTCGCGACACCGCTCGTGTAGAGCTTGGCGCGCAGCTCGTCGAGC
>CAZVXJ010000466.1:0-2208 GCA_964631675.1 uncultured Alphaproteobacteria bacterium | reverse complement strand
ACCACTTGGATGCAAGAACCACTCGCATCCGGTGACCGGTCAACGGTGAATCCTGGTGAAAATCGCATCGAATGCCGACAGACCTCCGTGTCGATAGTAACAACTACATGAATCAACTTCAACCAAACCCGATTCGTTCGCCGCTCCGGGCAGAAACTCACCGCCGGTGGAACCCGTCAGAGCTGATGGAGTGGGCGAAGTTTGGGTATGTGGGTGCTAAATATAATCTCTGTCGCAGCGGAGTCCCATCGATAACGAATCTGAATGAGCTGCCGGGAGCACCGATCAATCCCGAGCTCTGGGGTGCGAATTTCGCCGGGCACGAAGAACTAAAGTCTGTTCTTGCAGAAATGTATGGATGCGAGCCGCAAAATGTGCTGTTGGCACAGGGGGCAAGCCAGTGCACGTACTTGATCGGCGGGACTTTACTGGCCGAGGGTGGCACTGCGATTGTTGAGACTCCGGTCTATGACCCAATATTGCGCGGCGTGGAATCCTGGGCAACTCAGATCAAACGCCTGCCTCGGCGTAAAGAAAACGGTTATCTCCCGGACCCGGACGAACTACGCACACTGCTTACGACCGAGACGAAACTGGTTGTACTGACTAACTTGCACAACCCGTCCCAGGTCCAGATTAGCAGTTCACTCATGTGCGAGCTTGTGGATACGGCCCGTTCTTTTGGCGCTCGGGTGTTGGTTGATGAAGTTTACTTGCCAATGATCGAGCGCAACCACATGCGCCACGGATTTGGACTTGGTGCGATTTCAATCAACAGTTTGGACAAATCCTGGGGCCTCGATGCACTTCGGGTAGGATGGGCTGTTGCCGACACGGAAACCGTCCATACCGCATACCGACTCAACAACTTGATGGGTGTAAATCAACCTTACATCACAGAAGACATTGGTTACAGAGTCCTCTCAGATCCGGCCAAAGTCAAGTTCCTGACCGTTCGCGCAGAACTATATGCCGCGCAGCGGTCGCTCATCAGTAACTTTTTCTCGCGCACTCCTCGAGTTTCCTGCGTGCGTCCTGCCGGAGGAATCTCGACACTCGTTCAATTGCCTGACGGCATGGACGACTTGAGTTTCCAGCAAACTCTTCTAGCAGAGCGAGAGACAATTGTGTTTCCGGGATCGCTTTTTGAAGCACCTGGAACCATACGCGTCAGTGTCGGCGGGCCGAAGGATGAGATTGAGGAAGGACTGAACCGCCTCCATGAAGCGATCGGTTAGGCTGATCTGCACGTTGATCGTAGTCACGTCGGGGTTCGCCGCCGATCCAGCACGTGAAATCATCGTGAAGTGGCACAATCTGCCGCCGACTCTGGATGCCGCAGTCTTCCCACCTGAGGTTGCCGCTCAGGTGATCGGTGTGAAGCCTGCACTGCCAGCGATCATTCGGGCAGACTTCGGATTGGAACGCATCACCGTAGTGAACTGTTACGAACATTGCAATGTAAATGAAGTACTTTCCCTTATACAACGTGATGTCCGCGTGGAGTATGCAGAGCTTCGTCCAATTCGAACACTCGATGAATGGAGAAAGGAATCCACAGAGCGGTCCCCAACGGACGCACCGCCAGACGACCCGTTCTATTCACAGCAATGGGGAATGAGGGTGATTGAAATTGCACCTGCCTGGGACATCACAACGGGTGCGAGCGATATTGCTATTGCTGTTGTGGATGTTGGAGTTTTCTTCGGACACCCGGAGTTGACCGAACGTCGATGGGAGAATTTACAAGAAGTAATCGGTCTCACAGGCGTTGACGATGACCTAAACGGATATGTGGACGACTTATACGGTTATGATTTCATGGACAACGACGGGAATGCAGAGCCGAATCCAATCCACATTAATGAGTCACATGGAACTCACGTAGCCGGTATTGCGGCTGCAATCAGAAACAATGGGCGCGGGATTGCGGGAGTGGCGCCCGCCTGCAAGATCATGTCCGTGAGGGCAGGACAAGGCAGCTCGATCGCGTACGGCTACGAAGGAATCTATTATGCGTGGCGGGCCGGAGCCAAAATTATCAACTGTTCCTGGGGCGGGGAAGGCGAATCACAGTATGAGCGCGATGTGGTTCAGTTCGTCTCATCTCGTGGCGCCGTTGTAGTCGTGTCCGCGGGCAATGGCAATACTTCCCAGCCGCATTATCCGGCAGCCATTGAAGGCGCGCTAAGTGTAGCTGCAACGCGC
>CAZVXJ010000465.1:0-2230 GCA_964631675.1 uncultured Alphaproteobacteria bacterium | reverse complement strand
ATGCTTGAAACCCGCGGAGATTCACAAGACAATAAAGTTCGCGAAACGGAGTTCGCGCAGTGTATGGCATTCTATTTGGCGCAGCATTTTGACAGCAGCGCGGTAAGGCTGGAAGAGTATGCGAGCACTTATCCGAATGACGCCAGAGCACAGATGTACCTCGGTGCATCCCTATACATGCAAGGCCGGTACGATCGCGCCGTTGCAGCCCTCGGCAAGGCGGAGGGACTCTACGGAGCTGAGCAGAATCCGCGTATTCTGTTCTATAAGGCTGCAGCGCTGATCAGGCTTGAACGCTACCTTGAAGCCCGCGACATACTGAAGGGGCTGGTTTCGCACTCCAATCGCGTTATTGCCGAAAAATCCTCCGTCTTGCTTGATGCACTGGAACCGTAATTTGTAAATTCGATTTAGATGAGCTCGCGATAAACAGCAGGCTCCGCAATGTAGCGGAGCCTGCTGTCTATCAAGCCGTTTGAGTCGTATCTATTGACTGTTTCGCGGCTCCGGCATCCAATTCCCCTCTTGTCGCTTCCGCTTACCGGCCACGATTTCGTTCAACCTTGTTGTCAATTCGTGGCTTTCCCGGGCTGACCACAGCTGGTGTACCGTAGATTGGGGACTCTTCTTCGCTATGCGGTATTGTGGGTTGGAGGAGAATCGCACGCTCAGACCTGTATGCCACAACCTGGAAGAACCGCCTGCTTATCGCAATGTCTCCGGACATAGCAAATGTATAGAATGTATCCGGAGTCGCTGACATGAGGGTCCATAAGTCAGATCCGGAGACTCCGGTCTGACTATACACTCTATACTCGTCCACTGTAACAGGGTTGCCAAGAGTATCTTCACGAACGGTTGACCAGCGCAGTGTGACTGTTCGATCCAAACCGGAAGGCTGGACCAAAATTACAAGATCTGAAATGTTTTGCGACGGCGGAGGAAGCGTCAAATAAACTTCCGCTTCCGCCGCTGACTTCATCGCCTCTTGATTTCCGACGTTGTCCCTCGCTATGGAGAAAAAGCCGTACCGATTATAGAGAAGTCCATCAAAGACAATGGCTCCTGATGATACACCGTCTTGAAGGAGTGTAAATGGACCACTGTTGACCGATAAGTAAATATCGCAATCGGCGATTCCACAACCCAAGTTTCCGTCCGAAGCATTCCAGCTGACCAAGAATGAAGTTGAATCCATTAACTGAGGCAGGGAATCCACTCTGCTGACGGGGACGTTTGCATCAATCGTATTGAAGATTTGGGGAGTCATGATGGGCTCATTGACATCAAATACGATGCTGGCTTGCGCATGGATGGTATCTCCTGTCATTGCATCAACGGCTGCTCTGATGTTGTAACTGACAAATCCCTCACCACGATGCGTTAAAGAATCGTTCACAGGCAAGAATCCAATCAAAGGATTGAGTGGCAATTGTCCGGTAGCGGGATCAATTGTCTCGAATCTCCAGTACAGCGTGCGACTTGGGACATCGATTCCCGCGCTGACATCAACAAACATTCCTATTGAGTCCCTCAAATCAATTCGCCGTGTGAAGTAGGCACGATTGGGCGGCGGTTCAAATGTCATATTCGCGAAGCGGTAGACTCCCAGTCGGAAACTGTTAATGTCCAGTGTACTGTCCACTTGTTGTGAAATGCTGACGACCTGTGCCGGGGCACTCGCCTCGACATTCAGATTTTCAAACAAGATACTGTAGTTGTAAATCCCGCTCTTTGCGATCCAGCGAGCATCTCCGAAACCCGCCGGTCCGGTCAGAATATTCGGATCCTGACTCCCTACAATGCGAATGGGAACCGTTCGGCCGGTTCGGAGCCTACGTTTCATGCCTTCCCAAAGTTCTTCGCCTGTTTGCCCGGCCACGTATTCTCCGAGCAAATCCAGATTATTGGTAGCTGCCTGCAGGTCTATCACCAGCCAATTCGCCAAAACCTCCTCAATCATTCCCGACGGTGCGGGCGACAAAGTGTTGTGATAAGCCAGCCAGATGGCATTGTCAATGCTGGACTGACAATCGCCGTTGCAAACCTCGCAAAGCCCGGTCTCACTATCAAATGAAGGATGATCACAGTAGCAGGATTGCGACTCTGAACGCAACGTGAGATTCTCGTGTATGGTCTCCGAAACTTGCGTCATTTCAGTACTCGGTGCCGGTCGAATTGAGAAACAGTAGCTGAAATTCACAATGTCTCCGTTCCAGAGAGTTACCGG
>CAZVXJ010000464.1:0-2236 GCA_964631675.1 uncultured Alphaproteobacteria bacterium | reverse complement strand
ACGGTCGCCGAATTCACGACATGGAGTCGTGGTTCGAATATCATCAGCGTCGACAGCGTGAACACGACGCGGCAAATCCGGACGGAGCTCCGTATCTCCTCGAACCAGAGGATTGTGCAGAGTTGCTGCGGGAGGGTGTGCAGTACTACCATCGATATATTTGCTTCTGGCATTTGGAGTGCTACGAGTTGTGTGCACGCGACACCGAACGCAACCTGAGGTTATTCGCCTTCGTGCGCGAACACGCGCGACAGGATCAGGATAAGCTGCGGTTTGACCAGTGGCGTCCCTATGTCACGATGATGCATGCTAGGGCCGTTGCCACGCCTCTGGTACAGCTTGAGCAATGGGATGCGGCGGCCGGAGTGTTGGACGCTGGCATCCGTGGCATCGAGCGATTCTTGGAAGAATACAAGCAAACTGAACGCTCAGCGCAAGTTGGCGAGTTGACGTTCTTGAGGCGTTGTAAAGAAGAGATTCTGGCCAAGATTGAGTCGCCGGGAAGTACGGCAATCGCCGAGGCGGCAGAGACGACCTTGGCCGAAGACGCGAAGCCAGTGGACCGAGTGGCCGAGTTGCGTGCGCTGATTGAGCGAGCGATTGCCGAGGAACGATATGAAGAAGCCGCCGTATTGCGAGACGAACTGGGACGAATTAAGGCAAACTCTGCTGGAGAAGACAAGTCAAGTTAACTCATGTCGAAATTATCTGAACCACTCGAAGTGAAACGCGACGCGCTGCTGAAGTTGCTAATGGGTTACGGCACTTGTGCAGTCGCTTTCTCGGGTGGTGTCGATAGTGCAGTCGTTGCGAAAGCGGCCCAAATGACGCTAGGGGACGGTGCCGTTGCAGTCACTGGCGATAGTGTCGCTATGGCGGCGGGGGAACTAGCAGAAGCCTCGCGACTTGCCGAACTGATCGGAATTCGCCATGAAGTATTGGCGACGGGCGAAATTTCTAATCCAGATTACGTCGCCAATCGAGCCGATCGCTGCTACCACTGCAAATCGGAACTGTACGACCAAATTGGCGCATTGGCCAAGCAATTGGGGGTGAGTGTGGTTGTCAACGGAGCGAACGCGGACGACTTAAGCGACTATCGGCCTGGGATGCGGGCTGCTGGCGAACATGAGGTCTATAGCCCGCTTGCCGAGTGTAGTCTGGCCAAAAGCGAAGTACGGCAATTGGCAGCGGCCTGGCAGTTACCCGTTGCCGAGAAACCGGCCACGCCTTGCCTCTCCAGCCGGATAGCTTACGGACAACAGGTCACCCCAGAGCGATTGAGGATGATCGATCGGGCCGAACAGTATCTACGGACGTTGGGATTTCGCAATCTTCGTGTTCGCTATCATGCCGACGACACGGCCCGCATTGAAGTGCCGATTGAGGTACTGCCCCAGCTTTGCGAACCACAGCTTTGCAGTGCAGTCGTAGCGGAATTCGAGCAACTAGGATTCAAGTTCGTAACACTGGATATGAAGGGTCTCAGAACAGGCTGCTTTAATAATTTGATTCCTAGCGAAATGCTGCAGCAGTACTCATGAAGTTGACCGTGGCAGTCATGATTCTCTGCCAAAATCAAACCGATAGTTTATCCCTTCGGCTTCATCCCGGTATTCTCTTCCCAAGCGCGGAAGACGTCTTCTTTATCTTCGGCTGACCCGGACATGACTTTGTCGCCCAGGATTTGCACCGGTAGTCCAAAGGGCTTGCTACCAGGTTTTTGCTGCTTATTCAGCGTATCGAACAAATCGACATATTGCTTTATTTGATTGGATATAGCATCGCTTTTTGTGAACTTGCCCATCTTTCCGCGATCGGCAAGTCCGTAGGCCTTGGTTACGATCTTTGCCAGCTCTGGCGGTTCCTTCTCGTCGTGCATAAGCCATTCGTGAAACTCGGGAAACACGGCAGGTCTGAGACTGGCCACACCGAGTGCCATCCGCGCGGTCGTGCATGCACCCGGCTTAGAATTATTGGTAGTGACCAATCGATTACATTCATGTTCCATAGGCACCACCATGATAATGACCGCCAGTTGATCACCGTAGCGCGTCCGACCTTCTTCGATCACCTTGCTCATCTTGCGGCAATGGGGGCAATCATAGGAAATCATTTCGGCGATGACGTAAGGCGCTGTTGGCGAACCGAGGAGTGGGTGCTTGTAGACATCGAGTGTCAGTTTTCCACCGAGAAACGAGACCAACCGTTCTTTTTGTGGACGTGCAGTAGACAC
>CAZVXJ010000463.1:0-2238 GCA_964631675.1 uncultured Alphaproteobacteria bacterium | reverse complement strand
CAGCAATGGCTATTGGTATTCCAGGAACGAAGGGCGCCGTCGCAACTTCGATGCAGCGGAGTTTCGTCGGCTTGTCTGTTGTTGGTGGCCCGAGTGCCGGTGGTGGAGCCGCCAGTCCTTTGGGAGATGTACCCGATCCAACATCGGGTGGATGCCGAAGCTCAGATAGCCTTGAAACCCTCGTCACTCCGAAGCCGGGTATCTCGATTTCATCATGCCAGTCAGCATTCTCGAATAGACCAAGGGGGCCAGCCGGCGACAGATTTAAGAAAGGAGCTGCCATTCTGATCGCGCTTGCCCTCGCGCTACTCTCATGGAACGTCTCCGCCGTCATAATCAACAGCGAGGCGCTGGGCCGCTTCTCGATATCCTGAATAGCGGTAGCCCAGGCTGACTCCATGCGGAGGGCTATTTGAATTCGGAGATTGTCGTACTTCCGTTGGTCTGCTGGCGTCGAGGCTCCTACGGCGCGTGCATGTGCCAAGATCAACCGAGAATACAGATCGATTGACTGCAGATTTAAAGAATTCAGATCCAAGCTCTGCTTGGTTTTTGGCAAGATGCCTAGGGAGCCCGTGTGAGCTTTTTCCGCGAGCATCCGCATCATCTGAACGTTCGCAGGTGGAGGCTCTAACGGACTACCCGCGAAATTGGGAACCGCGCTCTCGCGCTGATGGGCGATGGACTGAAGATCCGCATCGGACGGAAATGACTGTAAGAAGAGCGTCAAGTAGTAGGCGGCTACCTGTTTGGCGCCGTAGTCCGAAGCACCGGCTTCATGGTTAGTAAGTGAGGCGGCGGCAAACCGAGCAGACAAGTATTCGGCATAGCGGTCATCACCCATTTGCCAGAGAATCATGGCTATCACTGCATCGAGATTCGCGTTACGTCGCTTCGTACTCGTCAAAAGCTTGCCTTGAGCATTAAGGGCTTTGCGCAGAATGCCTTCGGCTTGGCTTGGCTGCCGGTAGCTCGTTGGTCGATGGTGCAGGTCGCGGAAGATCTCGGTGGCAGCGGCTTCCGCCGCGGCGGCTTCATCAAATGGATCAAATTCGGCAAGCCTTTTCGCAAAGTAAGCAGCTCGGTATAGATCGCTTTGCTGAACTGCGTTCTTCAGCTCTGTCTGGTAGGAGCGCTTTGTGTCGGCCAGTTGCCACTTACTGTAGGCGAAGGCTGCCATGTTCCCGAGGACGAAAATGAGTGCCGCAACGCTTACGGAGGTGAGCAGAGCGGATTTCATCGATCTGTGGCCAACGAATTTTAGTAACCCCCAGGCGATGACGGCGATTGCGATTGCGATGCCAGCGGTCCGCACTAGTGCAGAATTGAGGGAGATAGTCGCCTTCTCAAGCCCCGCCTCAGCTTGAGCCTGCGCGTCGTGAATGGTAGTTCCGGCCTTCTCGATGTTCGCCTGTAATACGTTGTCGAGGTCGGACATGGAGGCTCTGCTGATTTCGTCTAGCTCAGTAAAGAACCTGTCTTGCTGCGTCGTGGCTAGTGTGTCAAGTTCCTTCAACTTCTTATCTAACGTCTCATTGAGCCTCTTATCCGCCTTCTCAAGAAACTCATCCCCCAAAGACTTGAACTTGTCTCTAAGGTCATCAATGGAGGGTTGTGTGACAAATCGATGAAACGCGTCGCCCAGAAAGTTCGGGTTGATGACGCCTTTATCGCCACAAGCGACGGCGCACGGAAGCTCGGTTCCAAAGAGTTTCGTCTTGCCGATGAATGCCAGCGAAACGTCGGCAACGCCGATGCTGACGGTAAGGACCAAAAGGCCTACCGCAACTGAGTACCCTCCTCGGGATGAACCGTTCCGCTTCATGAGCCGCCCCCCGCACTCTGAATGGCCGACATCGTGACCGCTTTCAGGCGGTATCGGCAAGTGGTCGCGACGTCAGGCTCCTCGCAAGACCGTATGAAGACGCATCGTCGATCGATGGCCTTTGGTACGGCTCACCAGTGATATCGCTGAAGAGCGCGTCTCTCAATGGCGGCGGGGGACAGCAGCGCTGTGCGCTCGCTTCGCCTCTTGCGGTTGCACTCATGCAGGGCCGGTGATGGCCGCCATGCCGACGCCGAATTGGGCTGAAGACTTCAAGTCTCCTCACCACGCATTTCGAACTTTTCGCGCGCCCTCTGCCGCTCGGCGAAGCATCTCCTTGGACTGCTGCACTTCGCATTGCGGCAGTTCACGTCGGTGGCGACTTCGGGTCGCTTCGGCCGGTCATCCCCTCT
>CAZVXJ010000462.1:0-2245 GCA_964631675.1 uncultured Alphaproteobacteria bacterium | reverse complement strand
TGCCGCCCCTTGTAACGGCGTTGACAGGATTGTGCCGAGGGATCGGAAGGATGCGCTGCCCATTGCTCATCACAAGGTGCTTGCTCTGCCGGACGACCCGAAAGCGGGCTTTCTCGAGAGCGCGCTTGGCATCAAGGTGATTCACTCCCTGGATTTTAGGCAACGCTACACCGCGACTTCTATCTCACGCACATCTTGTCCCTTGATTTCGTCTTCGACGACGGCCAAGTACTCGCGGATGGCATCCTGGATATTTAGAATAGCTTCTTGCTCGGTCTCACCTTGAGACCAACATCCGGGGAGGCCAGGAACAGAGACGGCATAGCCTTCCTCTGATTTATACAAGGCGATTCGATATTTCATGGGTAACCTCTTTAATGTGTCTGACCAACTCTGTCAGGCCAGACTGTCCCACGCTTGTCGCCCATCTTGAAACAGTGTAGGTATCAAAGCATTGAAAGTCCAGACTAGAACTCTTCTTGGCCATTATTTTTCGGACAAAGGGGAGTAAAAAGTGTCTCGGCTTGGTTCGTCCTACTATGGGGGAAGATCGATAGGTCCCGCCGGCGGATTCGTAGCTGCTTGTTGCGCCCCATGCCGTGCCTAATGACACAGACCGTACCCGCGTGTCTCAAGCAATGTCAACGTGTCATGCCGCATGGACACTACCCTCCTCCGTGCAAACGCGTGAGCCGAGTATCAGTCGATCCATTTTGCGCGAGCGGATCTCCGCCAGCGGCTAGGGCGAACAAATGAAGCCCACGAGTCCTTCAACAGGCGTTGCGCCCGAGCCCGCACGGCCAGGAAAGTGACTTTCCTAAACAAGGCCTCCCGAACTCGTTTTGTGGTTCACGTATTTCAAGAATGGTTCCTTGCTGCGCCGACTAGCTGTAAGCCAGGCGGCGTGACTGTGGTAAAAATGTGCGTCAGTGCACAAATCCACCTTGCTCAGCGATGGCGGCAGCATCCCACGCACCATGAAGAATCCGGACAACAATAAGTCTGCGCTGAGTCACCTGGTAGTAAATGGCATAAGGATGGTGAAACGTCACGCGCAAGCCCGTACCGAGTTGGTCGCGGGTCGTGCCGATTAGCGGAGATTGCCGCACCACATCTATCGTCTTGGTGATCCGCTCAAGATAACGGGTTGCGGTGATTTCATTGGCTTCGGTCGCAATGTATGCCCAGATTTCCGCAAGGTCGGCTTCCGCTGCATCGGTGAGATGGAGGGTCAAGGCTTGGCTGATAACTTCCTCCCTCTAACAATGAGTCGTTTTTTATCAAACGGACGTACCCGACCGGCAGCAATGTCAGCCAATCCCTTATCGATATCTGCTTTCAGTGCTGCAAATTCCTGAGATTGAAATGCTCGACGTTGTTTCCATTCGCGCAAGGCTTCGCGCACAACTTCGCTGGTAGAGGCATAATCACCGTCATCAACCGCCGCTTTGATAACCGCCGCCATGTCAGTAGGCATGGTGATAGTCATGCGTTCAATACTGGCCATAACGTCCTCCGTTCGTGATTCATAAATCATGCTCTATCATATTATAGTACTAAGACAATTGGATATTTGTAGGCGGGTCAAGCCACATGGGCACTACCATTTACCGCACACCTCCGGGCAATGATTGAGCCGGGTATCATTCGATCCATCCCGCGAGCCGATCTCTGCTGGCGACTGGGGCGAACACCTGAAGCCCGCGAATCTTCCAACAGACGTCGAGCCTGAACCAGTAGGGGCCAGAACGTGTTTTCGGAGAAGTGTCTAGCCGAGCTGTCTGATTGAGGCGGACGGTGCGAGCTCTTATCGAGGCAGGGCGCCACTGCGGCGGATCAGTTGAGCGGATGTCTCCATCGCAGGCCTGAAAACCGCGCATAGTCGCGATCGGTCGTAATCCACTCCGCACCGGTCTCAATCGCGAGAGCGGCCAAGTAGGCATCGGCGACGAGGTTGCCCTTCGCGTTCGCCTCGCGGCATAAGCGTTGAAAAATGTCCCAATGCCGTTCGCCCGGCGTCAATGTCACCGCGTTGGGATGGTCACGTACCGACGCGACAAACTCCATTGCGATGTGAAGAGGAGTCGGATCGCGGAAGATTCGGGGATGGGTCACAACGCGCAGGAACCCGCTCAGTACCAAATCGGAAATCCCGAAAGCCGCATCCGATCTAAGAATCTGGTTCAGCCACTCGCGGTAATCCGAATGGCGGGTTGAGTCTTGCCGGTGCGCATAGACCAGCACA
>CAZVXJ010000461.1:0-2257 GCA_964631675.1 uncultured Alphaproteobacteria bacterium | reverse complement strand
CTCCGGATCTGTGCCGGTCCTGAGGGATGTCAGCAATTGGTATGTTGATGTTCCGAAATTCAGATCGCTGCTCGAGAGTTGGGTAAGCCAGATTGAAGAAAGCTCGCAAGGGCGCCCATTTGCCGCCAAATCGATCAGGGAGTTTCTGGAACCGCCGGTCGTTTTCGTCAAAAAGGACGACTTGGAATCGGCGAAGGGAATTATGGGATCGACTCACGAATATTCAGAGCGGAGCAGCAAGAGCCAGTCGGTTGGTTTAGAATTCGAGGGTCTTGAAGCACGCGAAAAAGCATGCGCTGCTTTGGTCGCGGCCGGCATCCGCTTCCGCACAGGCAAGACACTTGTGCCGTTTCGACTGACAGGCAATCAGGAATGGGGCTTGCCGGCTCCGGTTCTGGAAGGCGAACAGAAGCGCACTTGGTGGGTTTGGCCGGAGTCTCTCATAGCCCCGATCTCTTTTTCGTTCCATTGCGGGAAGACCGGCAAAGCGAATCCTGCAAAATGGGAAGAGTGGTGGTGTGCCAAGGATGCAGCCGTCATTCAATTCATTGGCGAAGACAACGTCTACTTCTACGGTCCGGCGGAAATGGCCATGTTCCTCGGGTTGCAGGGCAAGCATCCGGTATTTCCTCCACCGGAAGGGACCATGCAGTTGCCGACTTTGGTCGTGAATAAGCATGTGCAGTTTCTCAACAAGAAGATCAGCAGCAGCGGCCCGATAAAACCTCCCGCCGCGACTGAACTCTTGAATCACTACACCTCGGATCAATTGCGGGCGCATTTCTTCGGGCTCGGACTCGGCAAGCAGGGCGTGAGTTTCAGACCGAAGCCCTTTGACCCCGATGCCAAAGAACAAGACGCCGATCCGGTCCTGGTCGAGGGGAATCTGCTCAGCAATGTACTGAATCGCTGTGTCAGGTCGTGTTTCTACACGCTTCAGAAGGAATTCGGAGGCCGTCTTCCCGCACTTGCGCCAAGCGAGGAAGCGCTGCGCGTGTCGCGCGAAGCTGTGCTAAAGTATGAACGGCAAATGTATGCGCACCAGTTTCAACAGGTCATGGTAGCGACGGATAAATACATTCGTGACATCTCGAAGTTCTGGGCAAAGAACTCAAAAGCGGATGGTGCAGGGAGTATCGATCCCCAAGCGCTCGTGGATCTGTTCTATTATGTGCGCATCGCGGCCGTGCTGGTTCATCCAATCGCGCCTCGCGGCAGCGAGTTGATCCGTGAGTGTTTCCGAGTGGGCGAAGAATTCTGGTCGTGGGACCGGATTCTTGATCCGGTGGATGCTTTTGTCGGCGACATTGCGAAGCACGAGTTCAAGGTTCTTCCGCCGCACTTTGATTTCTTCGAGAAGCATGAGTCGCAGGTCAATCAGTATAAGGCGCAACACGGTCAGGAGTGAGAGGTCGGTGTGATTTACCGCTGCGCATCTCAGAATTGTGGTGCGGGCGTCCCCGCCTGCGTTCTTTATTGTTTCACACAAGTGCAGGCCGGAGGCCCGCACCACAATACCGGCACTGGATGAAATGAACAATAAGACCGTCGTCACACGCTTTGCGCCCAGCCCGTCTGGGTACATGCACATTGGCAATCTCCGCACGGCCCTCTACGCCTATTTGCTGGCGAGGTCGAGTGGCGGGACATTTATACTCCGGATCGAAGACACCGATAGAAACCGCCTCGTCGAGAATGCCATCCAAATCATCTATGACACGCTTGAACTGGCAGGGTTGGAGTACGATGAAGGTCCGGGCAAGGGGGGCCCCAATGGCCCCTATGTTCAAAGCGAACGGCGGGACATTTACATTGAGTATGCTCAGAAACTGATTTCTGCCGGGCACGCGTACTACTGCTTCTGCAATAGCCAGGGGAGTGAGGAACCACCGGGTGAAGCAACGGGCGGCTACGGCTACAACCGGCGATGCCGGAAACTATCGCAGAGTGAAGCTAGCGAGAAACTCAAGAGCGGCATTCCGCATGTAATTCGCCAGAAGGCGCCGTTGGAGGGCGAGACCACATTTGATGACATGGTCTTTGGCAGCATTTCCAAAGCGAACGTTGATCTCCAGGATATCGTGCTGATCAAGTCGGATGGTTATCCCACCTACAATTTCGCCCACGTTGTTGATGACTATCTTATGGGGGTCACTCACGTTGTCCGCGGATCGGAGTACCTCTCTTCAACCCCGCAGTATGTCATTCTGTACGATTCTTTCGGCTGGGAACGTCCCCAGTACGTACATCTACCATT
>CAZVXJ010000460.1:0-2259 GCA_964631675.1 uncultured Alphaproteobacteria bacterium | reverse complement strand
AGCCTGCGCCTGTTTTTCAACCGGGACTTGACGCGATCCCTGCTGAATCCGGCATCAGATCCGCGCGAAGGAGATGTGGAACTCGGTTTTCAGTCTCGTTCGATCTCGCGTAAGTTTGGCCTGCTGGAGCAGTCGACGAAGATCCTTCCACACAACAATACGCTGCTATTCGGGTTCGAAACTGTGTGGGATTTGGTTGACGGGAGACCCGATGACTATCTCTACGGCGAGCAGCAAGCGACAACACTTGCAACTTATGCACAGAATGAGTTTGCGGCGAGTTCAAGGCTTCGTTTCACCGCCGGCGCACGTTTTGATTGGAGGCACCTGAACGGTTTTGAGACAAACCACCAGCTTTCTCCGAAGGCGGGTGTTTCCTTTGAGCCTGTGTCGCGACTGGTATTGCGCAGTTCAGTGGGTCATGCATTTCGCAATCCCTCGATTGCCGAGATGTTCCTAAAGCGGGTAGGTAATCAGGATTATGAGTTTCAGTCGAATCCCAATCTCGATCCCGAATCCGTTAACTTTGGAGAGGCCGGATTCAATTGGCAGTGGGATGACTTATTCATCATCGATGGTGCTGCATTTCACTACAAGTACACGAACGTAATCCGCTGGCAGACTATGGCGAGCGGCAAATACCGAACGGAAAACCTATCCGAGTCAACAATACAAGGTGTGGAGCTCTCGGCGCGCAGTGCATGGCCCAAGCATTTCAAGCAAACCGCAGCTGTCACTTTTTTAGACACGGATATTGACCGACGCGGCCCGCTGACTTATGTTCCGCAGTTTCGCTTAGTGTATACCGCGGGATACGAGTGGCGAAAAATGAATCTGGGTGCGACAGCGAGATATGTCAGCGAAACCGACACAGTGATTTTCTATCAGAACGATGCACCGGCCGCATTCACGCTACTCGATCTCAGGCTGACGTTTCAGTTTCGCCAGAGCACAAGTTTGGGATTTTTCGTGGATAATGTGACGAACGAGTTTTACGAGGAGATGGAGCGCTATCGCATGCCGCCGCGAACCTATCGCGCGGAATTGGTTTATGAGTTTGATGTGAGGAAAGAATAGCTGTGGAACTTAGCCGGACTATCGCGAGTATTGACGACATCAGTTATCACCCTGGAGGTATTAAATGAAGACAAGACGGTTGGGAAAGACGGGACCAAACGGATCGGCAATTGGACTCGGATGTATGGGGATGTCGGATCTGTACGGACCAGCGGACGATGTCGAGAGCATCGCGACGATTCAATCTGCGTTGGATGCAGGTGTCACCCTTCTGGATACCGGCGACTACTACGGCATGGGGCACAATGAGATGCTGATTCGTGACGCGCTTAAGGGACGAAAGCGCGAACAAGTGATTATCAGCGTAAAGTTTGGGGCACTGCGTGGTCCGGAAGGTTCTTGGCTGGGCATTGACGGACGGCCTGCAGCCGTGAAGAATGCGCTGGCATATACGCTAAGGCGACTTCAAACAAACTATGTGGATATCTATCGGCTCGGACGTGTGGATCCGGCCGTTCCAATTGAGGAGACCGTAGGAGCCATTGCGGATCTTATTCAACAGGGCTATGTGAGGCATGTCGGGTTGTCGGAGACCGGCGCGGCGACAATTCGCAAAGCTGCGGCTACCCATCAAATCGCCGATGTGCAGATCGAATACTCGCTGTTTTCACGAGGCATCGACGCGGCAATTTTGCCTGCCTGTCGGGAGCATGGTATTGCAATCACAGCTTACGGAGTTTTGTCGCGTGGACTACTTAGCGGTCATTGGTCACAAGAGAAGTCGCTCGCACCCAACGACTTTCGCAAGTACAGTCCTCGATTCGGAGGAGAAAATCTTGCCGGTAATCTTTCGCTGGTAGAAGCTCTACGCAAGATTGCAGCGGCGAAGCAGATAAGTGTGGCTCAACTTGCCATAGCGTGGGTTATGTCCAGAGGAGAAGACATCATTCCTCTGGTTGGTGCGCGTACGAGGAACCGACTTGCAGAATCGCTGGCGGCTGTTGACATTGTTCTAACTCCCTCCGATCTTGCAAAGATTGAAAGTGCAGTGCCTGCGGAAGCGGTAGCAGGAAATCGTTATCCCGATATACTGATGGCGCATCTGGACAGTGAATTGAAGTAGATTTCAACCATAAACGAAAAAAGGGACGACCACGCCGGCCGCCCCTTTTTTGTTTCGTCACTCTCGCAGCGTCTATCGCAAATTCCACTTCAGCAATTGCAGCCTCGGATTAAGCTGTA
>CAZVXJ010000459.1:0-2274 GCA_964631675.1 uncultured Alphaproteobacteria bacterium | reverse complement strand
TTGATCTATGGCGATGCCCGCGAACTGGAAGTTGCTCTCCAGACACAGTTCCCTCATTCATCGATCAAGGTCTATCGCTATAGCGAAAGCTTGGTGCTTAAAGGGTTCGTCGATCGGTCGGACTATGTGAGCCAAATCATGCGTTTGGCCGAAGATTATGCGCCTAAGGTGATCAACAATATCAGCGTCGGCGGCGTACAGCAGATTCTACTCAAAGTGAAGGTGATGGAAGTCTCGCGCACTAAGCTGCGCCGGCTGGGTGTCGACTGGGCTTATATTGGCGGGAGCGGCGATTTCGCGGTCAATAGCGTGGGGGGAGTTCTCAGCTTTGACGGAATTGGCGACATCGTTACTAACAATGCAGATACCTTTGCCTTCGGCATCGTCCACAACAACAGCAGATTCTTCGGTTTTCTCGATGCACTTCAACAAAACCATATTGCTAAGCTCTTGGCGGAGCCTAATATTGTGGCCGTTAGTGGTCGTCCCGCTCAATTTCAAGTCGGGGGCGAGACGCCTATCCTGGTGCCTCAAAGTCTCGGGACAACCAGCATTGAATACAAACCGTTTGGAACGCAGGTCGATTTCTTGCCCATCGTTCTAGGGAATGGCAGTATCCGGCTCGAGGTGCGGCCACGCGTTAGCTTTCTTGATCCGACAAACGGTATCGTGCTGAACGATATTGTGGTTCCAGGATTTAATGTACGCCAAGTCGATACTGCCGTCGAAATGCAGGCCGGGCAGACGTTCGCGCTTGCTGGGCTGGTGCAGGAGCGAAGTGAGACTTTAAACCGTGGATTGCCCATTGTCTCCGATTTGCCAATCATCGGTGTGCCGTTTCGTAAGACGGAGGACGAAAAGAATGAAATCGAGCTATTGATTCTTGTTACGCCGGAATTCGTCGATCCGATGGACGCAGGCGAAGTGCCATGCGGCGGTCCGGGTTACACAACAACCAATCCTCGTAATTGCGATCTCTACTGTGCTGGGCAGGTAGAAGTGCCCGCCCACTGCAATCCCATCACTGGCCCATTGGCCTGCGGCGGCGACTGCTGCAATGCCAATTTGGGTTGCCAATCGTGCAATCGGGGGCATTTTACTACCGAGGGCGTGAGCATGCCGGGTGGGGTGGGCTATGACGATGGTGAGGGGCCGTCGATGATCACTGATCAGGGCCAAGTCCAGGGGGCCTTGCCAGAGGCCAGCGAGATACCTCCACCTTCAGGGCAACCAATGCCGTCGAACGCGCCGGATGATCTATCGCTGCCAAACGGGCAAACGCCAGCCGACGGTGGGACAACACCACCGCCCAGCAGTGGGACCTCGAGTAATTTCATCCTGCAACCAGAATATGGGGCCGAATCAACGGGCCAAGCCGGGACGCCTCAGTATTCTGCGTCGCGGTCTTACAGCTCACCGCGTCAGCCGGGCTACACGCGTAATACCTCCAGACCGAATAACCGGCAATCGTCCGCTCAGGGGCAACCGGTTTCCGGCGGAGATTCTGGACTCATCGGGCCTATTGGTTACGACGTACAGTAGTTAAGCGTAAGCTACGCTTGCCGTAAGAAGAGGACTGGACAGGGACCGGAGCGCGATGAAATGGTCGCGTTCGGCTTCTGGATGTTTTACCCCCGTCCTCAGCCCCCTTTCCCCAACGCGGATTCATGGGAAACGTACTGCGTATCGCGGTTGTCGATCCGAAAGATTCCACGCGCGACTCATTGAAGTCGATGCTGTTGGGGCTCGACAGCGTTTGGCTGGAGGCCGAGTGTTCGCGGTATGAATTCTTTGCCGACGTGATTGCGCAAACGAATCCTGACGTTGGGTTTGTCGTTCTGGATAGCAATCCGGATAAAGCGCTGGAATTGGTCGGAAAACTATCCAGCACTGTACCCGAGTGTGCAATCTTAGTGGTCAGTAGCTCGACCGACGGCAACCTGATATTGGGGACGATGCGTGCTGGGGCAAAGGAGTTTCTCACACAGCCGTTGAGGCTAGAAGACCTCTCGGCCGCGCTGCAACGTGTGTCTCGTCAACGATTTGGCGGGGCGAGTGCATCGTCGCGTGGCTGCTCAATGATTGCCGTGGCGGGGGCAACGGGTGGCGTTGGCACCACTAGCTTGGCGGTCAACTTGGGCTGTGACTTAGCGGCTGACTCAGCAAATTCAGTGGTATTACTTGATCTCGATTTGTGTCTTGGCGACGCCGACGTGTTCCTCGACACGATTCCAGAATACACGCTCTCCGATGTGGCACAAAACATTGGTCGGC
>CAZVXJ010000458.1:0-2276 GCA_964631675.1 uncultured Alphaproteobacteria bacterium | reverse complement strand
GAATCAAGCGTTGGTTAATCTGCTCGGCAAGATCGCAGAACTGAAGAACGCGACACCTGCTCAGATCGCGCTTGCCTGGCTGCTTGCCCAGAAGCCGTGGATTCTTCCGATCCCGGGAACCACGAAGCTAAACCGCTTGGAGGAGAACATTGGAGCCGTTGCGGTCGAACTTACGCCCGACGATCTCCGTGAGATCGAGAGCGCCGCAGCAAAGATCACGTTACAAGGAGCGCGATATCCCGAACATTTGGAGCGACTAACCGGTCGTTGAGCGGCCCGGCATAACAAGAAGAAGTCAAGATGATGAACAAAAAATTCACTGCAATTTGCGCCGGCCTTTTTATCGCAGTGTTGAGCATTGTAACCATTTCAGAGGCGCAGACCATGAAAAACGAAGGCCTGAACGCCAAACAGGAAAAAATCGTCACGATTGCGGCCTTCACCGCCAACGGCGATCTGCAGAAACTGAAAACGGCCCTGACCGAAGGGCTGGATGCCGGTTTGACCATCAGTGAAATCAAGGAAATCCTCGTGCAGATGTATGCATACGCGGGATTTCCCCGCAGCCTAAATGCCCTCAACACATTGATCGCTGTTCTTAAGGAACGAAAGCAAAATGGTATTGACGACGAGTTGGGCAAAGCGCCTAATCCCTTGCCTGCTCATAAGAGTAAACTTCAATTGGGAACGGAGATACAAACGCAGCTTGTGGGAGCGCCGGTCAAGGGCGAGGTTTACGAATTCGCTCCGGTTATCGATCAATTCCTGAAAGAACACTTGTTTGGCGACATATTCGGACGTGATATTCTGGACTTCAAAACTCGTGAGATTGCTACCATTTCTGCTCTCGCCAGCCTGGGTGGCGCCGAGAATCAATTGCGTTCTCATTTCAACGTTGGCATGCACAACGGACTTACAGAAGCGCAGCTCAGCAACCTGGTTGCCGTCATTCAATCCAAAGTTGGCAATACGGAGGGGA
This sequence comes from uncultured Alphaproteobacteria bacterium, assembly GCA_964631675.1. Lineage (GTDB taxonomy): Bacteria > Electryoneota > RPQS01 > RPQS01 > RPQS01 > CAZVXJ01. The sequence continues at coordinate 1,297 of CAZVXJ010000458.1, read as the reverse complement.
AGGCTGCCAATGAGGTGTTACAGATGGTTTTGAGCAAAGGGCAAAGCGCTAACCTACCAACAAGCGCTATGATTACTAACAAAAATGGAGAAAGTGTATTTCCGAAAGGTGAAAAAATCACCAACAATAATTTCAAAGGCACGGCATGGCTTCAACAACTGGTGACGAGTGACAGCAGTAATAATACCCAGGTCGGAAATGTAACCTTTGAGCCAGGCGCCAGAACGAATTGGCATTTTCATCCCGGCGGACAGATTTTATTGGCGACCGGCGGAATCGGCTACTACCAGGAAAAAGGCAGTCCCAAAAAGATTCTCCGTAAAGGCGATGTAATCAAGTGTCCGCCCAATGTTGCGCATTGGCATGGCGCAAGTCATGATAATGAATTCATTCAAATCGCCATAACGAACACACAAAAAGGTCCAACCGTGTGGTTGGAACCTGTGACCGATGAACAATATTTACTACCGTAAGATGAAACCATACTTCACGATCACCTCGACAAAGCAGGAACCTGGAAAGAGCAACATGAAATTCTCGAACCTCAGGATCACTGGAGCAAATTCTATGAGCAACAAGCATCGGAAGTCTTACATCGTGGTCTGGCTCGTCACAGCCACCCTTTCTATTTCAGCAAGCGCGCAAGAAACCAAAAAGAGCGGGCTGGAGCAAGCGCCCACGCCCGCGACGCCGACGGTTGGTACCGCCGCCGGAATCGTTCGAGGCGTGACGGAAGAGGATGTCTCCAGCTTCAAGGGGATTCCCTATGCTGCTCCGCCGGTTGGAGAATATCGCTGGCGCCCGCCCCAACCGATGCCCGCATGGCAGGGAGAGCTTGACGCGAGCAAGTTCGGCGCAAATTGTGCGCAGGCAGGATGGCCCCGCGGTTCTGGAGCAATGGCGGAGGGATCATCGGAAGATTGCCTGTTTCTCAATTTGTGGCTTCCTGCCGGAACCAAACCGGGTGCAAAACTGCCGATCATGGTGTGGATTCACGGCGGCGCCTTCGTAGGAGGTAGTGGCTCCTCTCCGGAAAATTCAGGAAATCAGTTTGCCAAGCAAGGCGTCATCCTGATGACTTTCAACTACCGTCTCGGGCGTCTCGGTCATTTTGCATTCCCGGCGTTGAGTGCTGAGCATCCGGAAGAGCCCAAGGGCAGTTACGCCTATATGGACCAGATTGCCGCCCTTCAGTGGGTACAGGAAAACATTGTCGCGTTCGGAGGCGATCCGAATAATGTTACTATTTTCGGTTTCTCTGCCGGTGGCGTATCGGTACATTCACTCATGACCATAC
>CAZVXJ010000457.1:0-2281 GCA_964631675.1 uncultured Alphaproteobacteria bacterium | reverse complement strand
CCACAATGATCGTGCGGTTTTCGCGGATGGCGGCTCCACATATTCCTTCACTGATCGGAATTGTGGTATGCTCGGTAGCATGTCTTCCACTCCATGGACCCAAGTGCAGCAGGTCGCCATTGAGCCAGTATATCCCGACCCAATCATAGCGTGAGTCAAGTCTGCGAAGTTCATCACAGACATTTTGACAGAGGTCATGAAAATTCGCGGAAGGAATCCGCGCCAGAAATTCAGGAGCAGGAATCATTGGTCACCTGTGTGAATTGCACCACTCAACTACTCTATCCGCGGACCAGCACGATGGACAAGACTCTGCCGGCAGAGGACCCTTCGCGGCAACATCCACTCCGTACCGAATATCGGAAAGCCCCGCGGTGTCATGTGCATCCGGGTTAATGGGTACAGGAACACCTGCAGCGTTGCAAGTGCCGAGCCAGCGCCAATCGAGGTCGAGTCGGTGCGGATTCGCATTGAGTTCGATCGCCTTGCCGTGTTTGGCAGCGCATTCTATGACCCGTAGATGGTCGATCGAATAGCCGGGCCGCTCGAGTAACAGGCGTCCTGTCGGATGTCCCAGAATGTCAACATGTGGGTTCTCAATCGCGCGACAGAGCCGCCGCGTGGCCTCATCTTCAGTCATGCTGAAACCGGAGTGAATCGAGGCGACTACAAAATCGAATTGTGCGAGCAGATCATCTGTAAAATCGAGCGATCCATCCGGAAGTATGTCACACTCCGTTCCTTTCAGAATACGAAACGGCGCAAACTCCAAGTTAAGTTGGTCGATCTCCCGCCACTGCTCACGAACGCGTTCAGCCGACAAGCCGTTTGCATAGGCGGCAGCCTTCGAGTGATCGGCTATGCCGATAAACTCATAGCCGGCCGCAATCATATGCTCAGCCATTTCACGGAGACTCTGCTTCCCATCCGACCAAGTCGTGTGATTGTGAAGGATACCTCGGAAATCTTCAACTGTTACCGGTTGCGGCCAACGAGTTGACCCCGCCGGAACGAGAGTCTGGTCCGTTTCGCGACGTGCAGCAGGCACGGGTTCCAGCCCAAGGCGGCGATAGATGTCGAAGTCGGATTCAGTAGGGATAGCTCGTCCATCTGCGCTCCTTAAAGCATCTGCATCCAGTACAAATCCCCTGCTGGCAGCGCATTCCTTCAGTGCCGAATAGTGCGACTTTGACCCGGTGATGATCAGTTTTCGCGGACCGAACGTCTCAGGAGAGCAGATGTCAACTTCAATCTCAAACTCAGCAAACGTGCCCTGCCAAACAGGTTTCTCAGTCCGAATCCAGGTAAAAGCTGATTCGCGCAAGAGTGCCTGCTCAATGGAATGATGGTCTGATGGATTCGCAACAATGAGCACATCAAGATCACGTACAGTTTCCATGCCGCGTGACAGGCTTCCGCCGAAGTAGATTTCCTTCACCCCGGCCATCGACTGTAGTCTCTCACGCATCAATTCAGCTGTGCGAATCGCATGATGCCGCAAGTGGCGGCCATTGCAAAGACGCAAGAACGCGATACTGGAAAGAAACTTCTCGGCGGTTTTCGACCCGAATCCGGGGAGTTTCTGAACATTTCCGGCGAGAATTTCAGATTCGAGCGCAGACAGCGATTCGATCGATGCATCTTTCCACAGCGTGCGCGCTTTTTTGGGACCCAGTCCGTCCACTCGCATCAGCTGTATCACACCGGCCGGAACTTCGCTGACTGCCCGCTGCAAGTCGCCAAAAGTGCCCGTCGAATGTAATTCTCGAATGGCGGCCGCAACGGATTTGCCAATGCCCTTCACAGCTTCCAGTCGACCGTTTTCCAAAAGTATCTCGAGACTATCCGGAGAGGTTTCAAGGCTTCGAGCGGCCCCATCAAACGCACGAGCGCGAAAAGCATCTTCTCCAAGCAGATCAGTGAGCAGGGCGTACCTGCGCAGGCTGGAGATGATTTCGTGCTTCGAATTCACTTAGTTGAATAACCAAAGATAGTCACGCATGAACGCGGGCAGGTCATCAGGTTTGCGGGAAGTGACGAGATTATCGTCCACAACGACTTCCCGATCCTCCCACACTGCTCCGGCATTGATCATGTCATCTTTGATCGCGATGTAGCTGGTAATTCTCCTGCCAACCAAAATGCCTGCCGAAGCCAGTACCCACCCTCCATGGCAGATGCATGCGATCGGTTTCTTCGAAATATTCAGTTCGCGTACAAGGTGAAGTACGGACTCTGACATGCGCAACTTGTCAGGTGCCCACCCACCCGGAATCACTAA
>CAZVXJ010000456.1:0-2293 GCA_964631675.1 uncultured Alphaproteobacteria bacterium | reverse complement strand
GCAGAAAACGAGGGATAATTGCCAGGACAAGGGCCCCGACGGAGACTGCGACGGCGACGGGGTCCGTAACGAGGACGATGCCTGTCCCTATGATCCCGACTGCAAGCATGAAAAGGGCAGTTTCGTCGGATGCGTGATCATCACCTGCCAAACGTTCACAACGGAGTTCAGCCTGGAGTTTGAGAGCATCATCCAGCAGATTGCCACCCAGGTTCGCCAAGCCGGTCAGGCAGGTCAGGTCATTCCTTTGAGCCAGGGAACGATGGGACAGGGAACGATGGGACAGGGATCGATCGGTGTGGTATTTCCACCCGGCATTCGCTAGCACAATGACGCTTGAAGAGGAGAGGTGAAAGGTCTGGCCTGCAACGCTCACATCAGCCATGGGGTCCACAAGCCAAGAAATGCACGAAGCTCGCCGCGACCGACGCAAAGCGGCAAGGACGTGGACAGATGGGCTTCGCAGGGCGGTGAAATGGGAAGCATGAAGCTGACAACGTTTCGTGGTGACCTGAGAGGAGATCCAGCCCATGTGGACACTCATTCAATCCTTCTGTTGTTGCTGCCTGGTGGGGGTACTGTTCTCTCACTCTTCAATGGCTGCTGATCAAATTCAACGACCGATCATCTCACTCGCTGCGATGCCCGCCACCACGTTCAAGTCTTTGCCTGACCAGGCGGAGGTTGAAGTTGACGGAAAGAAAATGACCAAGCAGCAATTTCTGAGGGAGATGGAACAACAATTCAAGCTCGCGGTGGCAAGAAAGGCTCCAACACCTCAACTGTCTCAAGCTCAGGCCGAGGCGGAGTTCAGTGCCTTCCGAACTGGCGTCCTCCAGAATTTTGCGAGAAAACTCGCGACCGAAAATGGCGTGGTCCGCGCAAGTGCATCCAACCTATTCCCGACCGCTCAACCCCCTCCTTCAGCACCCGACCAATGTACCGCGCCGAAGATCACCGCCGTATCGGCGGCTCCTCCGTTAGAGCCGGGAGAGGAACTCATTATTAATGGATGCGGATTCGGACCAGTCGGAGGCGAGCTGCGTCTTGTCGGAAACTTTCCCGGAGGCCATCTTAAGCTGGCAAAGCTCAGGTGGCTGCCCCACGCCGTCAACGCCAGAGTCCCCATTGCCACTGGCGTCAAGGATCAGGCCGCCAAGCTGCAGGTGGTGACGACGAACCTCAAGCTCAGCAACCCATGGCTGACCACGTTTCGTGCAACCCGTGACGTCGTCCGTCTGACGTTGAACAATATCCAAGTGCAATGTGACGTGTTCAATCAATACACAAAATGCCCCGGCCACTTTCCCAAATTTCCCGGTTCCACATTCGGTGCCTTTCACGGCTCGCCAACCGCCTATCATAGCGGTACAGACAGGGCGACCATCGCGCTCCGGAATGGCTATGTGTTAGCCGGGTACGGCTGGTGGTGGCTCGGTTCCTCGTACGCGTTAGATCCACCAGGGGGGTTTACAGAAGGAGCGTCATCCTCAACTGTAAGCATGCACTTCACCCATTGGGCGGACGGATTCGGAGAATACGGCATGGCTGTCTATGCGGTCGGTCCTGTTGGTGTTCCCTGGTGATCATGCTGACCGAGACGAAAGGGGGACATTCTGGATTTCGGATGGTTCTCTTCGATGAATGCAGAATGTCCCCCTTTCGAAGATCTGATCGGGAGAAGGATTTATGCATTGAAGGCGAACGTCCACGATTCCATCCCCGGTCGTTCCGGTCTTCAGTAGACCTTGGTGAAGGCGCAACTGGACCTTCGCATTCAGCCGAAGATGGACACCTTTGTAAAGTCGTAAAACAGGTGTTCGATAAACTGGACCAGCAGCAGGATCGAACAACAACAAGGGCCGAGCGAGTCTCTTAATCGTGAGATGAGATCAGCTGAACAATGATGGAGGTACGTTCATGAGAGGGATAGGACAATGCGTTCTCTCGCTGGGGCTCTTGTTCATTTCCACTCGCATGGGTCACGCCGCGCCGTATGGAGACGGCACGCCGGCTGAATATTTTACCTGTGGCTATAGCCATTTTTCCGGGAGCTTTACCAGTAAACGCGCAACGTACTCCTTTGCTGGAACTTGCGTTCACACCCCATCCGAAAAACAGGTCCCGTGGACTGCGCAGGGAGCGTACGATGAGAGAAGCGGGCAAACACAGGAAAAAGTCGTCCTAAGCGGTCTTTCTCCGTATCGCGGAGAATTTCAACTGAGCATGATCTGTGCCAGAGGGGCTTCGTCTTCTGATCCATGGTTGACTAACCAGAAATGCGCCAATGTGC
>CAZVXJ010000455.1:0-2293 GCA_964631675.1 uncultured Alphaproteobacteria bacterium | reverse complement strand
CATCAGCAATTCAAAGTAGACACGGCTGCTGACGGCAGTGAAGCCAAAGAGTTCATGCTCCAATTCGAATACGATGTGATCATCCTCGATTGGAGAATGCCTACATTGTCGGGGCTCGACGTTTGTCGGTGGTTCAGATTGAAGGGCGGCACAACTCCAATTCTGTTTTTAACGGGTAAAGATGAAGTTGAAGACAAGGAACTCGGTCTCGACTCGGGAGCGGACGATTACCTGGTGAAACCTTTTAGTTTGCGTGAACTCAGTGCACGAGTGAAGGCGCTGTTGCGACGCGGAACAGTGTTGGTTTCGTCAACTATTACTGCCGGACCACTGACAGTCGATCCCGATGCGCACCGGGTCCTTCTTGATGGGACGGAGCTGAAACTAACACCGACAGAATTCTCTCTTCTTGAGTATATGGCAAGGCATCCGGATCAGGTCTTTAGCGCCGAGGCGCTTATCGACAGGGTCTGGAAGACATCGGCGCAAGTTTCGCCTGACACTGTGCGGGTGCATATCAAACGATTGCGAGAGAAGTTTGAATCTTCAGGACACCCGGGACTTTTGGCCAACGTACACGGTGTAGGCTACAAGCTAGCAGTCAATCCACAGTAGCCGATCTTGTTAGCGATCTTCCATTGCGTGCTCGAAGGCAGCTGATTAATTCGGCTGGTTATTGCACGAAAAATGCACGAATAATTCCGGAGAAATACCACTGGCATCGATTATCGTGCAAAGAGTCACTCTGCGCCGTTATGAGCGCGTTCCAGGAGGAGTCTCTGAATGGCTGGATCCAATTCTGATACTGCTGCAGCGCAACAAGATGCTCAAGCTGACATCGCAGCGATTACGGAAAGCCCTGCCCATGAAGCCCAGCATGAGATTATGAATGCACGCTTGACGTACACTCCTGAGGCGTACAATGCGTACATAAGCGAATTGGAGAACTCTTTCAAGGATAAAGATCCAATACTTCAAACGATTCAGTTCTTTGATTCAAAAGGGTTAGGAAGTGACCCGCAGGCTGATGTGAGCAACGTTTCGACAGGTCATGTGATTACCGGAACCCAGGAACGTCCAGAGATTGTTTTGTATGGTGATGGTTCGAGTCGTGGATTGCATTACGACGAGAATGGTCAAATTGACGCTATCAATGAGACCCGAGCTGATGGCAGTTTCGTTCGACTGCGCAGAAACGAGCAAGGACAATGGTTTGATGAACTGACTGGTCAAATGCAGCAGTGTACGGAGCCATTTGTCGATGAGCAAGGCAATTATGGTTACTATGTGGCTGACCAGACAGATCCGAACAGTCGCCAACGCATAACAGTTGACCTAAGTGGACAGCAGCGCAGCGAGACGGAACCAATACCCGTCCAGCCTGAGGTCGATCCAGCGATGATGATGCCGCCGGGAGGCGATCCGATGATGACGCCGTCAGGCAATCCGTCGATGATGACTGTTCCGGCCGGTGTCGATCCATCGATGATGATGCCACCTGGTATCGATCCCTACATGATGATGCCGCCTGGCGTCGCTCCGTCGATGATGCCTGTAGACCCGCGAAAAGTATAGTCGGAAGCGGCAACCAAACACATTCGGCGATTCGAACAGATCTACGCTGTGCATTTTTGACTTGCCACCGCCGATGTGTCTTTCGACTTGCAATCGCCCAGACACGCGACCCTTCCGCGTATATCGTGCGCTATATAGCGAACTCCAAATACATAGTGCACGATATAGAAATTTCGAAATTCTATATAGTGCACGCAATATTCATCGATTCTTATATAGTGCACTATATAAAGCGAATCACGCTCCACCACAATGCGTCACTGCAAGGGCAGACGCTCACACTCTTCGCGGCACTTTAAACAATAACTGACGGGGCAGGATTAGAGGACGGCATCTGTGGCGTCTGCGGCTCCACGTTGTTTGAGACAACGTTCTCGTAAATGCTCGGCAGATGGGGATAATGACTTGATGCCCATGGTGAATTTTGGAGAGCGGAAATTTGCTCTGCCGGCGGTTGTCCGGCCGACTGCAAGATTTCTGTGATTCCTGGATCCGCTTTTCCGAAACCAGGCACTTCATATTCTCCCTTCATCCAGGCTGCAGTTACCTGTGCTGCGGTAATCGGATCCTTGTGCCACAATTCGTTTCCTGTACCCATTTGACCGGAATCAGTGTAGCCAATATTAAGCCAATTGTGATTGCCCGCTGCTTCTCTGCTTCTTGCCGCGTCTCCTGCATGCTCATTGAGAACCCATGCGCCGATCACATTGGCATCAAG
>CAZVXJ010000454.1:0-2304 GCA_964631675.1 uncultured Alphaproteobacteria bacterium | reverse complement strand
GTCAATGAAGTTCGATGCTTTCGGAATTTCGGGCATTTGCACGACTCCTGCCGTGAGCGGCTTTTCCCGCTCGGGAATCGCAATTTTGGCAAACACGAATGACGCCGGTGCACACATCACACAAGCTGCCAGCAGGTGTTTCGCGGGAACGCCCAGCATAATGTAGCCGGCCATCACTCCGCCTGCGATGCCGGCGAAACCGCCGACCATCACCGCATTCAGTTCGCTCTTGGTCAGCGAATTGAGGAACGGCCGAATAACCAGCGGTGCTTCCGTTTGTCCGACAAAAATGTTCACCGCGGTGGAAAGCGACTCCGCGCCAGAGGTGCCCATCGTGCGTGTCATCAGCCACGCAACACCTTTCACCACCCGCTGCAAAATTCCAAGATGATAGAAGATAGAGGTTATTGCTCCGACAAAAATAATTGTGGGCAAAATTGCAAAGGCAAACTGGAATCCAAAGGTCTCGCGATACTCGGGCTTGACAATGTTGCCGAACATGAACTGAGCACCTTCGTTTGAGTAGCTCAGGAATTTTGTGACTGCATCGCCCAGCCATTGGAAACTATCCCGTCCCCAGGGTGTCCATAAGATGATCGTTGCAAACAAGAACTGCAGACCGACGCCCCACAGCACCACGCGCCATGGAAAATGCTTGCGGTCCGTCGAGAGCACAAGCCACGCAATCAGAATCAGCAGTGGCACGCCGAGAATTGAGAAAATGTGCTCCATTAGAAGGTGCTTTCGTAAACGATGAACGATGAGAGATAAACGATGAAATTCAGGCGTGTCATTTCGTAGCTCTCGCCTTCACTTTCTTTATTGATGCCACAAATATGGCAATTAGTTCAGCGGTTTCCCGGGTGAGTGGAGTCAAAAGTCGACGTTCTACAATGTCGTCACGTGCGAGCAGTTCGAGCCAGTAATCGGTTTCATCAAGTTCGCCTAATGCGCCCCCCATTTTGCTGATGAAGTCCGCATCGGATTTTGCGCGATAAGCTTCTCTATGTTGAGCCCCAACGGACAAACCACTCCGGAGTAATTGCTTGCCGATGGTCTGTGCAACCACTGTCTTCGGTAGAGATTTATAGAGTCTGATGACGCGCTGAGCATAATCAAGCAGCCGCTCTCTAATATCACGCACACCTTCGAGTTGTGTCTTCCGTTCATCGTTCATCGTTTATCGTTCAATGCTCAAACCGAGTTGGGTATCGCCTTTCGTCTCGGTTTCCGGCGGCACAAAACACTTCCGGCATCTCGGCTCATACGAATCGTATTCGCCGACCAATATTAAATCGCGGGAATCCACGACGCGCTGCGTGTGCTTTGCTGGATTGCCGCATACCATACAGATTGCCAGCGTCTTGTCAATGTACTCCGCAATGCACAATAGCTGCGGAATCGGCTCGAACGGCACGCCGCGATAATCGGTATCCAGTCCCGCGATAATCACGCGTTTGCCGGAGTCCGCAAGCTGCTGTACCACATTGACAAGTTCCAATCCCAGGAACTGCGCCTCGTCGATCCCCACTACGTCCGCTTCTTTCGAGAATTCCAGAATCTCCCACGCGTGTTCAATCGTCGTCGAAGGAATCGCGAGCTTCGAGTGACTCACAATTTCCTTTGCCGCGTAACGCACGTCGATTTTTGGCTTGAAAATTTCCACTGCTTGCCGTGCAATCCGCGCGCGCACGAGCCGCCGAATCAATTCTTCGGTCTTGCCCGAGAACATCGGCCCGCAAATCACTTCAATCCAACCGGTATTACGAGGAGAGGGGTGCACTAGGGGATACGACGGAATTCCGAGAACTTGAAATCTGATGAATAAGAGCGCACAGCCGTGCGGCGCTACCTGCCATATTTCGGCTGATACAGATCGGCTTCCACGCCGCCGGGCATGTTCATGACGACAACATAGCCGTAGCCTGCGTCTTTGATCTCGCCTGCGAATTCCACACCGCGTGATTTCAGTTCGGCAACGGTTTTGTGGATGTCATCGCAGTGGAACGAGACATTATGCGTGCCCGCTTCACCGCCGGGATGATCGGAGACGGGATGACAGCCCATTTCGGCGGACGGCACGTTGAAAATCAGCCAGCCGCCGCCTGCGTCGAAAAAAGGAAACTGCAGTTTGTCGCGCAGAAAGGCGCGCGTCGCATCTGCATCGGATGTGTAGAACATCGTATGAACACCGGTGATCATGAGATGCCTTTCTTCGTATTGCGTTTCTGTGTTGAACATACCGACGCACCGAAAATCCGACCAACCGAATGTCGGCGTGTCTGTTGTCGTCGTGTCAGTGTG
>CAZVXJ010000453.1:0-2316 GCA_964631675.1 uncultured Alphaproteobacteria bacterium | reverse complement strand
ATGGCTCATCAGGAATGGAGATGCCCGTGATGGAGCTAACCACTTCATGGATGGTGTGAACGGTGAGACGCTGCGCCAACTCTGGGCCGTGGGCAGCGATGATCTCCTTGGCTGCCCGCTTAAGCCGTTGCGTGTAGGTGACGTAGCGCACTTTGCGCAGTTCGGGGATCTCGGTCAGGTCCTTGGCCAGATAGAGCAACGACACAGATTTGCCGCTGCCGGGCAACCCTTTGATGGTCGAGAGGACAGCATGTTCGTAGATGACCTGCTCGCTGATGGCAAATTGCTCATCGAAACGGGGGTCGAGCCTTGCCAGGGGCGCTTCCTCGTAGTCTTGCGGCGCGCCCACGTCGATGGGTTCATCAGTCTGGTCGTGATGGCGAATGGAGTGCACAAGGATGGCGCCGGCCACGTCATCGCGCTCCCAGCCGCTGAGGGACATACCGCTCTCGCTGGCGGGAATCCACCACAGGTAGTAATGACTGCCCTGCACGGGCGTGCGCCGCCAGCGCGCGTTGAAGCCAGTGGTGCCTTTGACGCTGGGCGTGCGCCCGCGGGTACCCAGCAATACTTGCGCCCAAGTTGCCTTGCGCTGTACCAAAGGCGGCAGGTGTTGGGTGGAGAGTGCATATCCGCGATGACGAAGCAACTGATAACCGGACATAAGCCATTATAGATCATTGAACACGATCCGCGCCCAACCTGAACAGGGCAATCGCGAGTTCAGGATAGGATGGGAATGAGAATGGAGGAGAGATAATCGTTATTCCAACCAGCACGTAAGCGGCGGTTCTTGATACCCAAATTGGTACTGAAGTCGTGCTTGAGCAGATTGAGAGCGATGTGACGTAAGACAGCGAAGTTTTGAGGGCCATTCCCCTTACGAATGCGGGAGTGGTCTTCCCGAAAAGCGATGTCCAAAACCCAGTGCAAGGAGTTCTCGATCTGCCAGTGGAGTCTGATATGGGCCAGGATGTGCTCAGGGGTGTCTCGGTAACTGGCGATGAAGTAGCGATCCTCAACTGAGCACTTGCCGTCTACACGCCGTTCCGAGCGGACCTTGATGAGAGTGGTCAAGTTCCGCCAACGATCTGCACTGGGCAGAGAACCACGCAAACTGGGAAAATCGATTGTCCAGCAATGCCGGATTTCGATGCGGCCATGATCTTTGTCAACGGTACGGGCATAGCTGTAGGGATAGGCGGTGAAATTGCTGGCAACCAGGTCATCGAAAAGCAGCACCACATCGTCATGCAGGTTGCTTTGATTGCCTTTGAGGGAGAGGAGATAATCCCCCTTGCCTTCCACAATCAAGTCTGCAATCGCGGTCTGACAGCCCATGGCATCAATGGTCACGATACAACCCTCGATATCCAAGACCTGTAGGAGTTCAGGAATCGCCGTGATCTCATTCGATTTCTCATCCACTTTCTGCTGACCCAGTACCAGACGATTGGCAGTTGCCCAGGCACTGACCATGTGAATAGCCGCTTTATCGTCTTCCTTGGCGTAAGAGCGGCGCAGTCTCTTGCCGTCCAACGCAACCACTTCGCGTGATATGGTCTTGCGCACCTCTGCCATCCATTTCACAAAGCAGTGCTGAAACTGCTCTGGATTCAATGCTTCAAAGACTCGCCAGAAGGTGTCATGCGCGGGTATACCTCCAGGCAGTTCCAGAAAAGTCTTCAACCATTCGACTTTTGCTCGACCAAACTCGGCTATCGCCTCGTAGTCATCAGCGCCGCAGATGACCGCACAGATACCGATCACCAGGATGTCCATAAACTTATGGTATCGCAATTTCCCTTTTCGTGGATCCTTCAGTTGAGCAAATTCCTTGACGATTGTCGGCGGTTCTTGTGGGATTTCTGTCACTCTCACGACCATTTTGAGCCTCCTGTCATGCGTTTTCCTCCAGAATAGGCTCTTCTGTCACTCATTGTCCACTTTCCACACTCGCGATTGCCCTAGGCAGAGGTGTGATTTGCATCGGCTTGCATCTTTGTGCATACTATCATTCAACGGAGCCGAAAGCCGAAGATGCGAACCGATGGTGCGCCGTCAGTTCGTTATGCAGCAGAAAGGAATAGACAATGGTGCATCAGGCCAACAGAGCGCGCCTGCTGATGATTCTGGGCGCCCTTTGCGTGTTGGTAGGACTTTGGCCGCAATCGGCTTCCGCGACCCCGTCAGTCAACTCCAAAGATGAACCGACATACACCGTGCGTCGGGGTGAAACGCTGGTGGATGTGGCCTTCAAACTGGGCACAAATCTGTCCACGCTGAAGGCGCTGAATGACCTGACAGACAACGCGG
>CAZVXJ010000452.1:0-2323 GCA_964631675.1 uncultured Alphaproteobacteria bacterium | reverse complement strand
TCTGCATCAAGAGCGCAAATAGCACGAAAATCGAAGATGATTGTCTAAGTGCTTTCATCTCTAGATCTGAGTTACCGTTAAAACCTACGGGCCACACGGATTGCAGAACTCGACTGCCGGGTTACCACCTCGGAATGCCACGTTTATAATATGAATGACATCGAAGATGTCTGTGTGACTATTACAGTCCACATCACTGCGCGACACCGCACAGCCGCTATCAAACACGTCAGGATTCCCGCGAAACGCGACATCGACCACTGACACCACATCGAGAATGTTTGTAACCGCTTCGCAGATCGGGTCGGCGTGGCAAGCGCAAACGCAAATCGTCATCGATCCGCTTCCGGCGAGAGCCGAATCATACTCCAATTGCACATCGACGAACGAAGCGGCCGTAATTGCGATTGGGATCTCCAATGGAGTGGGCGCCTGCGCCGATGCGCTGAACCATAGTTCGAAGAGATCGACAGAATCGGAGGGCGGGAGAGGCGCACCCTGCAAGTCAAATACCAGGAACGCAACCTTCCCCGGCTGGAACTGATTGGCGCCACTTCCTGTTTGTCCCACCAGCGCTGCGGTCTGGGCAATGGAATCCAAACTTATGTGAGTTGGGTCGAACTCCAAGATGAATTCGACGCCTTCCAGGGCGATCGAATTATCAATAGCTATGCGCACTGGCCGAAGGCCGTCGCCTGGCGCTGCACGAACCGAGGAAACATACAGAGTTGCCCCTCGTGCCTGGGGTGATAAACCCAACAGGGTAAGTGCGCAGATGAAGATGGTCGCACGCAAAATGAGCATATGCACGCTAGCCTAGAAAACTCCCTGTTACAGCAGGACAGTTTACAGATTTACAGCGTGCCTGGTGTACTCAGGCGGGGATACAGTTCCAATTTACTCTCCAATTCATCCATGTCAAGAGTCCGTAATGACGGTTTTGCATTTTTCTTCCACCCAGGCGGCAGGAGTACACCCCACCGCCCAGGCTTCGGCGCACGACCGATTCTTGCGGTCGAGGCCGACGACGTCAGGCCCCAACCCGACGTGCTCCACGCATGGCACTTTCCGAACGGGTAAAAATCAGCGTGTGGTCACATGAGCGACCGCTGCTCCTCAACCCATTCAGTTGCCAGTCGCTGGGTTTCGTTACACGCGAGTGCCGACTTTTTGCATTTTCGGAGTGTCGGAAGGTGCTTGACGTCTGGACATGGGGCGTGTTTTCTGCTCGATATGGTCGACGATCAGACAGCCAAGCATATCGAAGAATTTCTGGAAGGTAAGGCCGGGAATTTCATCGACCGCAGCGCTGCAAGTATTCTGAGCTCGAAAATCACAACCGGCAAAATCGACCGTGATGATGTCTTTCAGGACGTGCGTATCGCCCTTTTTCAGGCATTCAGAGATGGGCACTATCGAGGCGGTGACCTTCAAGGCTTTGTCAGAAGTGTCACGAAGACTCAAATCCTGATGGCGTTAAGGGCAGAGTATCGTCGCGACAGCCGTTTTCACCGATTGGAGCAACTCGACGCAATTCCGAATACGTCACTGAATGCGGATGATGTCCTGGAACGCGAACAAAAACTGGCATTGGCTGCTAGGATCATTGGAAAGATCGGGCTCGAATGTCGTCGGCTCTTGATCTTTCGTTTCATTAGAGATTTGTCTTACGGGGATATTGCACTTGAACTCTCGACGTCGGAGGGTAACGCTAGAGTATTGGTGCATCGCTGCCTGACAAAAAGTCGAGAAATTGCGCGGGATATGGACAAACAGCTCGAGCGAGACATTTCGTGATGCGGGATCTCAGTGTTCATCCAACCGATGTGGCGATTGCTGAGTACGTGCGTAGTCGGCTCTCAGAATCCGAGCAGGGCGACATCGCGACACATCTAGGAAGTTGTACTGAGTGCCGTCGGAGAGCCAGCGACATCGAACTGGTTATGCTCGGCATTCAAGCAGAGCGCGACGCACACATCCCGGAGCGGGTGCTTGTAGAATTTCAATCTGGATTACAACATGGCAGCGTCGCATTAGCAGAACCCGATTGGCCACGCGAGAGAATCGAATCACATGTCTCGTACTGCGATAGTTGCCGGTTCGAACTGCAGTTGCTGAATCAGATCGACGCGGACGGGTCGGAGGGGCAGCACGTACTCACTCAGACCAGCTATAGTCAATCTCGGTCCCAGCATGAAAAGCGGGCAAGATGGCGCCCGACGATTCTTGTTCCTTTGGCCATTGCTGCGGCCCTAACCGTCATGATTGTGACTCAGGCTCCTGATCAGAAAGGGAAGGCGACTCCGGCGTGGCAGACTATACG
>CAZVXJ010000451.1:0-2325 GCA_964631675.1 uncultured Alphaproteobacteria bacterium | reverse complement strand
CGGGGATTGCTTTCGCGCTGTACCATGATTTCGTAATCAGACACGGCCACAAAATAAAGATAGGTCGAGACCGGTTCATCCAATCGATAGTGCCAAGTTACCGTACCGTCCTGATGGGAAAGTGTGTCGATTCGTAGTCCACAAGATGCCGCAACCAGGCCGGAATCAACCGTTATCCAAGTCTCCCAGCTTGCGCGGTCATTCGGATCGGCAAATGTCGGCAGCCACGCAAAGTTCGCCGGCGGTGGTTCAAGATTCAGACCGTCACCCAATGTGAAACAAATCTGCGGCCGGTATCCCGACGCTTGTGCAAACCTCATCCCTCCCCACCCATCAATGATCTCCGGCGTGCCTTCGTAGTAAAACCAAAGCCAGATGGAATCGCTGACTCCGATCGGCGGTGAGAGATTAACCAGAACACTGTCATTGGCAAGCCGTGACCAATCGACTTGAACGCCCGGTGAATTCACAGAGTCGATTTCAAGTCCGTCATTCAATCGCACATTGATTTCGGAGATCTGTATGTCCTCGACGGTCGTCAACATTCCCACGCGCGCTGAGATAACCTGTGACGGTATGTCGACTCGCAGATGCGCTTCATACCTGACCACATCGTAATTGTGCAAGCTGTCGTCGTCAAGTGGCGTCCGGTGCGTGCAAATCGGTATGAAATCGTCTTCTGGAGAGGTCAGGACGGCCGTCCACGGCGATGGGTTGCGGGGAGCGCCATTTGCCTCACCAGCAACCAATGCAAGCAAAATTATGAACTTGAATCTCACGTGGATAATTCCATGCCCTTGATTCGCTTAACTTTATACAGTACAAACATCTATGCAAATAGTCAAGGGCTGAATGCAAAACACGAGACAGTAACGTCTCGTGTGGGGAATGAGTCCTTTGGATGTCGAACGCTACTGTTTTGATTTCGCCTTTCTCTCGTTCCAACGCATGTCACCTACTCGTACCGGCGACGTGGAGAGTTTCGATTCAAGCGGAACAGCTGCGCGACCCTCTTCGATTACAGCATCCACATGATAGAAGCGAGACGAAAATGCGTTCGATTGTCGATCAACAAAAATCGTGTCTCGAACCACTCCTATTCGCTCGGTCTCGCCTGTTTCACGAGAAGAGCGCGAGCCATAGACCAAGTAATAGGCGGCACGTGGGTCTCGGCGCCAGCGAAGTACCATCTCGTCGCCTTGCGGTCTGTTGGTCAGCTCTCGAGCAGGGGCGACTTTGGGCGGAGTGTCTCCGTCAAGAATCAGGTCTCTGATTCGCCATGTCCATCCGCCATCGTATTCAAAACGAAACGATAATGAATCTGCACGTCGCCACTTGTCGTGGAGAGGAACGACGACTTGACCCTCTTCAAACAATCCGCCCTCGCATGTCTTTTCCCACACGGTATCCAAGAAGCTCTGACCGCCGTCGGAGCTGGCCAAAACGCGAGCCACGGCGCTTGTGGTAGCACCCTCTGCGCGCAAGTTATGCCACCACCGCAATCGCATGCCGCTCAAGTCTGAGATCGAAAACGGCGGAATTGTCAGCGAAACCGGACATTCATGAGTTCCGTAGAGCTCAATCACTGGATCACCTTCTGGATACTCCGTCAATGCGATACCCGAGAGTTCCTCCCCTATCCAATTGCACTGTTTGAAGTCCTCAGCAATCGTCACATCATTCGAAAACATCGACAGCGGCCGCTCCGGCACGGATTGAACCGTGAACTGATACTCCGGAGTCGACGTTGAATTGTGCAGCGGTGCATCATCTTGGGCTGTGATCCGGTATTGAACAAGGCTGCCATCAGGCATGCGCGGGAGTACGGCCCCAAACCGTCCGCCGGTCTGCAACATGACTGTCGTCTGATCAGCATTCTCATCCACACTGTAGGTTACCATTGCCGAGACTTCGCCCGCGTCCAAAATATCCGCCCATACCGGAATTGGCAGCTGTGGATTGCTCCATTCGTGGATGGGACGATGTTGAATGACCGGAGCATAGAAATCCTGTCGTACCGGAATCTGAAACCACTCCAACAAATCAGCAATCAAGTTTACTCGCCTGGATGGATAATCACCGTCCTGCAAAGAACCTATTTCGATGGAGCTTCCGACTGTCCGATAGGTTGGAGCGGCATAACTGATGGTAGTGGCGTAGCCATGTCCCGCTCGCGCGTTTCTCAGCATGACTTCTGCGCCGGAGAACGGTTCCAGTTGGTCAATGAAACTGTTCTCGCCACCGTAGGCAAACGAGTACTCTTCGTAGCGAGTACCATACTCTCCGGCAACCGGACCCGCATTCGAGCTGCCATCTTGAATTCCG
>CAZVXJ010000450.1:0-2342 GCA_964631675.1 uncultured Alphaproteobacteria bacterium | reverse complement strand
GTGATCCTCCCGGATAGTCAAGATCTGCCGTTGCACATGCTACCGAGAGCACGACAGAATTCCCCATTGAATCCAACTCCGCCACTTCACCCACCCCGAATGTCGGATGCACGGACGACCAGCCCTGTGCGTGACCATGTCCGATGTAAAACACCCAGTCGGGTCTTAAATCGAGCGATTGAATAAGCTGCGGAAGCGCTCCGGTTTCAGGTTCCTGCAAATGGTTGGCAGAAACTCCGTGGGACGTAAACATGCTGCGGAGCGAGATTCCGTGCAGAGGATCCTGGCCGGACGAACTGGAGAATACCGTAGCGTTCATTAATTGACCCGTCGGACCGTCGCGCTCGTATCGAAGTACACGATTGACCCAGTTTTCACAGTCGATTGTCGAAGAGAACGGAATGCGACCAACCGAGATATCGGGAAGATAGTCGGAATCATTGGACAGACTGTATGGGTGATCGGTTAGGCTCCCCCCAACTCCGAAAAACATTGGGATATCATCCACATCGCCCGCGAGAAGAAGATACTCGAGCGGGGCTTCAAGACTGTCGCTGAACTGCCGCACATAGTCCTGCAACTGACTTGCATTGGATGCTACATCAGAATACAAAACTGTGTGAACCGGTATCCCGACCCGATTCTTCCACTCAGCTAGTGCGTCCAGTGCAGGCAGCAGCGGCGACGCGGCGATGATCAGCATTCGTGTTTGGCTGGCTGGCTCTGGAAATTGTTCACCGCCGGGATTGAGAATCAACCGCGCAAGAAATTGCCTGGCATATGCCTGTTCGCGAATGTCATCGTCAAGTCGGCCGCGGGGTGCAGTTGTAAGTCGAACCCGAATGCGAGAATTTGTGCTCCAACTTCCCGATCCTGCGTTATACTGCACGGGATAAAAAGTCAGAAGAACCAGCGAAGTGTGGTGAACATCACCTTGAATGGACAATTCGGCGACTGAAGCCGGATACGTTTGGCTGGATGAGTAAAACTCTGAAGCAGGATTTCGAGGGAAATCGGAAGAGTTCAGACGGCTCATTGGCTCCGCTACTGCGTCCGGCACACCCCAGACTCCTGAGACACTGCGTACTGAGACGATCTCGAGCGAAACTTGCTGGCTGTTCACCTCAAGCCACACGCTCTTCGTTGGAAGTTCAGGCCAGCCGGGTCTTGAGCTTAACTCACAGCCCTGTATGTGTGTAGTCGTCCACAAAACTCCGTTGCGGTGAACGGAGTCCAAATCGAGCACTCGAAATGTAAACTCGACCACTATCCCCTCGTCGGTCTCACTAATCAGGCGCACACTTGCGTCCGCCTGAACTTGCCGATCAATCTGGACCGGCCGTGCCAATGCACTCAGCGTGAGCAAGTTGCAGACAACGATGGCAAGCAGACGTTTCTTCATACAGACATTTCCAAAGTCATTTTGCATATCTGAATTCTATACTGCAAAATGTTTGCCCCGGCCAGGGGGACAAAAAAAAACGGTTCGCCATAGCGAACCGCTCGTCAAAGTGAATTCACCTGACCCTACTGTGGTTTGAGTACGACAACATGAAAAGCCTGATTTCCCTTCGGTCCGGGAATCTTCTCGAACTGTACTTTGTCGCCGGGCTCAAGCACGCGGTAACCCTTCCCGCTGATTGAAGAGAAGTGCACAAACACCTCTTCACCTGAGTCGGTTTCTATGAATCCGAAGCCTTTCTTCACTGAAAACCATTTCACTTTGCCTGAATCGGCAGTGGTATTGCTCATGCGAGGGGATTGCATCATCTGAGTAGTGTGCTATTGATTGTTGTAGTTTTCGCTAACTTTTTTCCAACGGCAGCATCGAATCCGGAATGTCAGCCGTTTGACCCATGTAGTGCAGACGGTATTTGACGTAGCGCTCTGCGGTATCAACCAGTTGATGCTGCTCTTCAACCGAGAGGTTGCGTTTCTTAACCGCGGGGATGCCCGCCCAGAGTTCACCAGGAGGAATGGTTGTTCGCTCCAAAACCACGGAGCCTGCAGCCACAATACTCCCCGCGCCTACGAGTGCATGATCCAAGACTCGAGCCCCAATGCCCACCATGCTACCTCGCTGTATGTTACAGCCATGGACTATTGCACCGTGTGCGATGGTGACCAAATCCGAGATTTCCAGAGGTGCCCGTGCGATTGTCACGTGGCAAATCGACCCATCCTGCAGGTTGGTTCGTTCGCCAATTCGGATTGAATTTACATCGCCTCGAATGATGCAGCCGAACCACACCGAACTCTCCCGCCCGATCACCGTGTCACCGATTATAACTGCATTGGCCGCAATCCAGACCGACGGGTCAATGATTGGAGACTTACCCAGG
>CAZVXJ010000449.1:0-2353 GCA_964631675.1 uncultured Alphaproteobacteria bacterium | reverse complement strand
GAAAAAACTGTTGCGACGGTTGTCCGTGTTCATGGGCGGCTGCACGATTGCAGCAGCGGAGGCCGTATGCAATTGGTTCGTAGTTGCGCCTTCAGGCGCTGAGTTTGTAGTAGCGCCTGAAGGCGCCAGGCGTACGGAAGAAGGGAAACCCTCCCCTCCTCCACAAAGTTCGTCAAGTCCGCGGAGCCCAATGCCTGAAGGCATCACTACAAACTTGAATGTGGAGATGTTGGATGGCCTGACATCACTGGTGGACAAAAGCCTGTTGCGACGGACGGAACAACAGGATGGCGAGCCGCGCTTCATCATGCTGGAGACTATTCGTGAGTTCGGACTGGAGTGCCTGAGTGCAAGTGGAGAAATGAAGGCGTTCCGTGAGGCTCACAGAGACTTCTTCCTAAAATTTTCGGAAGAGGTGGAATCACAGTTAACCGGGCCGCAGCAGCAGAAGTCGTTGGAATCGCTGGATCAGGAGCATGACAACCTGCGTGCTGCGTTCGATTGGTCTCTCAAGAACAACGGTGAGATGGAAGCCGGCCTGCGGTTCGGCGCGGCACTGTGGCGTTTCTGGCTTATACGCGGCTATCTGAACGAGGGGCGGGAACGATTGGCAAATCTCACCGCAAAGGTGAAGCCTTCAGTACACACAGAGACGCGAGCGAAGGTTCTTACTGGCGCTGGGACATTAGCGCAAAATCAAGCCGACTACCCTGCGGCGCGTTTGTTTATCGAGGAGAGCCTGGCGCTGTATCGGGGACTGGGGAACAAACGAGGTATCGCGACCTCACTGAATAACCTGGGATGGATAGCGTGGCGCTTGGGCGATTATGCTGCAGCGCGTACTCTTTCCGAGGAGAGCTTAGCCCTGCACCAAGAACTGGGGGACAAGCGGGGTATCGCAACTTCACTCCACAACCTGGGAACCGTAGCACTTCATCAAGGCGACTTTGTTTCGTCGCACTCTTTTCTCCTGGAGAGTCTGGCCCTGCGCCGGGAGTTGGGTGACAAACGAAACGTTGCTTTTGCGCTGACAACTCTCGGATGGACGCTGCAAAAACAGGGCGATTATATTCAGGCATCGGCAATGCACGAAGAAGCATTGGCCTTGTTTCAAGAACTAAGCGACAAGCAACTCATGGCCCACACTCTCAGAATTCAGGCGGATTTGGCGCGCGACCAAGGCGACTTTGACCGGGCACAGATACTCGCGAAAGAACAGAATCTGCAAATCGTCCGGGAGATTGGCAGCAAGTACGGCATTGCCTGGACGCTCAGAATTCTTGGAGATGTGGCACAGCATGAGGGCGATCACAACCGGGCCACTGCGCTTTACGAAGAAGGCTTGGCGCTGCAACGCGAGACAAAAGATAAGTGGTGCGTCGCGGAGTCATTGCACCGGCTTGGGGAAGTCGCCCGGCAGCAAGGCGATTACGGTCGCGCATTGACGCTCTATAGAGAAAGCCTGACTCTGCGAAAAGAGATGGAAGACAAGGTGGGTATCGTCGAGTGCCTGGAAGGATTCGCTGCGCTGGCATACCAGCAAAATCAATTCATGCAAGCATTACGACTTCTCGGCTCAACCGAGGCTCTACGGGAGATGATTGGCGCTCCGCTGCCGCCGTACTTGCGTGCTGGCCGGGAGTGCATTTTGAATACCATCCAAACCCGGCTGGATCAGCATGAGTTTGCCACAGCATTGACCCAAGGCCGGGAGATGACTCTTGAGCAGGCTATTCTATTTTCTTCAAGCTTTTAAACAATAACATCAGGAGGTGAAAAATGGCTATCACGATCAAAACCCCCGGCATTCACCACATTTCGTTGCGCGTCTCCGATTTTGCGCGTGCCAGGCATTTTTATCTGGAAACGCTTGGCTTCCCCTTGATCATGGAAATGCCGAACCTGTTTTTGTTTTCCGCCGGAAGCACCGCTATTGGCATTCGTCCTGCCCAGGAGAGCGGAGGATTTAATCCGCTTCGAGTTGGGATGGACCATCTCGCTTTGGCCTGTGAGGACGAAGCCGAGCTTGAGAGAGTTGCCGCAGCACTGTCAGCGGCCGGCATCGAGAACACCGGAGTAAAAGTCGAAAAAGCGATCGACAAAAAGTATGTAGCCTTTAAAGATCCGGACCGGATTGCGTGGGAGCTTTACATGAAATGAGGTCAATTAGCGCTGACCGGTGACTCGAAAGCCAAATACTGCTTTACCACACGGAAGAGGGCAAAACCCAAATCCAATATGAATACGATTGATTCCTCTCACGAAAACCAGCGCCTTTCCGTTCTCGTTGAAGTCGCTGAAATTCTCGGGCAAGAGAATGACTTTCACGAAATCCTGCGCGTCGTGGCGAACA
>CAZVXJ010000448.1:0-2359 GCA_964631675.1 uncultured Alphaproteobacteria bacterium | reverse complement strand
TGCTTTCAGGAAGCATACGCCATTTGCTATTTCCACCAAATTTGGGACATGACCCGTGTTGACATTGAACCCATATGCTCCGATGAACATCTTGGCCCCGGAATTGGTACCCAACCCAAACTTGAGCCCATTGTTCGTCGGAAAGTCCTGGTCAATCTGAAAGATCGTGCTGTCAAAAACATTCACGGTTACGTTCTTCCCCAAGTCCAGGCTGCGGATATCAAACACTCCCGCGCCAAACGTCACTACCGAGTTGTCGTTGATCCGTACGTCCCGGAGCGCTCCGGGGATAAAGATGTGCAGTACGGTTACTGTCAGATCAGCGGCACTATTCGTCAGCGCTCGGTTGGGAGTGAACGGGAGCACCGGCAAGAGACCGGTCGCTATGATGGGTCCCGTGTAGCCGATAGGCCCGACGCCTCGAATCTGCGAGGCAAAGCTAGGGTTCAAGATGTTGGCGTATAGATCGTAGAAACTGTCATCTGCATCGCCTCGTACGGAGTCAGCAACAGCCTGGTATCCGTCAGACATTCGTGCTCGATTGCTGGTCGCAAAGTTCAGTGAATACCCGGTCGGTGAGAGGCCCGCATAGTTCACACCTATGTTGCCGCCAACGATGAAGCCGCTTCCGCTGACATGGTGCCACCCTTGAAGACCAATTCATCGTTTTGCAAATAACACGTAGCTGTTGATATTGCGATTAACCTGCGCTGTGGCAGTTAATGCAGCAACAATTGCCGCCAAAAGCGTGAGAAAACGAAAACACATACAGAATCGCCCCCAAAATAGGTTGCCAGCCATGGAAGCGATTACAATGCAAGAATGATCGAACTAAGCACGCATGATGACACAGCCTATCCCAGTTGTCAACACGGCTATGACAAGATTACGTGAAGCTCTTACGCGGCCGGTTGCTCTTTATGACCCTCCAAGCGAAACGCGATGCCCAGCAGCAAAAAGCCAAAGAAGATAGCATAGACGCCAATCATCCAGACAATGGCAAGGAGACCTCCAAGGGGATTGATGAACATAATGACTCCTAGCGCCACCGAAAGGAATCCTCCAAGGGCCAGCATCCATTCCTTCTCGAGCACCTTTCGCAATGCCACCGCGGCGGCGATTTCCATGAGCCCCGTCACGACCGCCCAGAACGCGATCAGGTACAGAAGCACGCCTGCGGTGATAGCCGGCCATATCCATGCGATGACACCAGCGGCAACGCCCGCGACGCCGTTGAGGATCATCCAGAAGCGCATGGACCGTTCACAATCCTTGTGGAAAGCGCTGACCAGGGAAGAGACCCCGTCTACAATGGCATAAGCCCCAAAGATGACGATCAGTGCGGCCAGGGTAATTCCTGGAACCGCAAGCGCAAGAACACCGAATATCAGAGCGCAAGCTCCGCGGAGTGCCAATACCCACCATAACTTTGACATGCCGTTTGTCCTCCTGGAAGTGTTATCCCTTTCGACCAACAAGTACAAAGGCCGTCACTCACCCGTGCGGCCGAAGTTAACCAGAACCGCATTGAGGATCCGTTATCCCCACTAGTCCGTCTCCATCCACATCGCTGGCATTGATTCCCGTCTGGGCATTAGCCACTAATGCGGAATTCAAATCGAAGAGATCAATTGCGTTGTCATGCGTCGCGTCCCCGTTGTACGCAAAACTCCACACAAGGCTATTCGGACCTGGATTAATCTGGACACCGGTTACCTTCTCGCTCAGCCACTGCGGCATTTTCGCGACAACATCATAGGGAACTCCCTGCGTATTCACCTGGACCGAATATCTGCCCTGAGAGTCAACGGTCGTTGAGACGGTCCCTAGAGGTAGCCCGGCATCTTCAATGCTGATATCGAGGGTCAGACCAGCCGGGTTCCCATTGAGCAGACCCAGGCTCACAGTTCCCTTGAGAACGCTCGCGGGGTTGTTCACCCAGTTCGCCATCGCCTTAACATTCTCTTCGTACAGCACCATGTACGTATCTGTGAACATATCGGTGTCGCCGATCACGAGCACACGGCCACTCCCTACCTCCGGCGTATATTCGGCGACGATCGCAGCAAGGTAACCCGCGTGGTCATTCAGCAGCTTCAAGTGACTGGCCATGGGGTACAGGGTCGCGCTGCCCGCTAGATATATGCTGCTTGCATTCACAAGCAGCGGGTGAGAGTTCAGAATCGTCGTGTATCCCGCCGTGGTGCCACCATCGATACCGATACTAAACGGAGTGAGAATGCTGCTATATGCGGTCTGAGTCAGGTGCCCCTGGTCTTCCCCAGTTACGATGAGGGTTCCGCCATAGAACCATTACAAAAGTATCTTTCCGAAATAGATCCAATAGATAATCATCTCT
>CAZVXJ010000447.1:0-2364 GCA_964631675.1 uncultured Alphaproteobacteria bacterium | reverse complement strand
TAGCCCCTATTACAAACAGCTCATGGCCTCGGGCCAGAGCGGCTCGTCGGAAACCAAAGCGTACCTGGACGAACGCCTCCGTGCCGCACAATGGGTGATTCGCAGTATCGAGCAGCGCAACAAGACCATCGTGAAAGTGGTTTCCAGCATCGTCAAGTTTCAGGAGCAGTTCTTTGAGCATGGAGTGCAGTATCTAAAGCCGCTGGTGCTCAAGCAGGTTGCCGAGGACATCGGGATGCACGAATCGACCATCAGCAGGGTGACGGCGAATAAGTACATGTATTGTCCGCAAGGTATGCTGGAGCTTAAGTTTTTCTTCAACGCGGGGCTGCAGCGTGCCGATCAGCCGAGCGACATGTTGTCGTCTGTGACCGTGCGGGAAATGATCCGCAAAATGGTCGCAGCCGAGGATGCTCGTCATCCGTTGAAAGATGAGGAAATTGCCGCGCGCCTCCGTGAACAGCAGGTGCTGATCGCGCGACGAACGGTCGCGAAGTACCGGGCCGAGGAGAACATTCCTCCCGCCACACAACGCAAGCAATTTTTCTAGACGGTGAGACATAGGTTGCAAGGTCATCCTATTCGGATGTCCGATGTCCCCATTCCGGCAGGCCGACGAACGTCATGCCGCTTTTCGTTATGTGGCGCCTCGTGACCACCCACCCGGCACTCGCCATAATCGGTTAAGATGAATCTCTCACTAGGAGCAGATGCATGAAGATTACAGGCAGACATTTGGTCATCACTCCCGCGCTCAGACGTCACATTCGAGAAAAGTTCGAACGATTGGATCGGTACGGGGTACTGTTGGATCGAGTGGAGATCACGCTCGGTGTGAATAAGCTGCAGCATACGGCTGAAGCGCTCTGCTCTGTGGACAGAAAGCGATTTCAAGCCAAGACATCGACCCGAGAAATGTACATGACAATCGACCAATTGGCTGATCGGCTTGAAACGCAGATTCGCAAGTATAAAGAGCGACGGACCGAGCACAAAGGCAGGACGTTTTCTGTGAAGCGGTCACCATTCGCGGCGCCAGATTCCGATGAACATGCGATCGAGGTGGTGCGGCCAAAGGTCTCAGTGCTGTCTCGCGCCGCGGCATCAAGTCGCCTGGATGATCTGCCGGGTTCAATCATGGTGTTCACGTGTGCTGATTCTGGAAAGCTGCAGATTTTGAGAAGAGCTGAGAGCGGCAAGATCGTGCTCATCGATCCATAAGAGCGTCTGTAATGGCGGGATTAAAGCTCGTTGTGATCAGCGGTCTTTCGGGCGCAGGCAAGTCACATGCACTTAAGTCGTTCGAGGATGTCGGGTACTTTTGCATCGACAATTTGCCACCTGCTCTCCTTCCCCCCTTTGTCGAGTTATGCCATCAGCAAGGCGAAGAAATCAGAAACGTCGCCCTGGGCATCGATGTTCGCGAACGCGTGTTCTTCACCGACCTGGTGGGGGTGCTGGATCGGGTGCGAACCTTGGGACATTCCGTTGAGCTCTTGTTTCTTGAAGCCCGGGAAGAAGTCTTGGTCAGAAGGTTTTCCGAATCTCGAAGGCCGCATCCGCTGCTTCCCGATCTTCCGGTGCTTGAGGGAGTCAGATTCGAAAAGGAGCGTCTCGCCGAGTTGAGGAGTCATGCGGATCGTATCATCGACACGTCTGATTTGACGGTCCATGAATTGCGAGATCTGCTGGCAAGACAGTTTAGTCAGGATCGAGCTCCGCGCCGTTTAACCATCTCCATCATCTCCTTCGGCTATAAGTTCGGCGTTCCCTATGATATCGATCTGCTGTTCGATGTCAGATTCTTGCGCAATCCGTTTTTTATTCCAGAACTCAAGCCATTGACTGGAGAGGATCCGAGGGTCAGGGCATTCGTTCTGGCGGATCCAGACGCGGTGGCCTTCATCAGCCATCTGGACCAACTGTTCAAATTTCTCATCCCACTTTTCGAGCGCGAACGCCGCAGTTACCTCAACGTTGCGATAGGTTGCACCGGTGGCAGGCATCGCTCCGTGTCCGTGGCCAAGCGGCTGCAGGAGAGCTTTGCAGCGGCAGGCTATCCGACCACCGTCGTCCATAGAGATTTGGCTAAGTAGCAATTCTCCCCTTCAGTCCTGTCCCGATAAATTGTGTGCATTTCCTCGGAGAATCAGGTTGTCATTTCTGTCGATTTCTTGACAGTCAAGAGGCATGAACTATACTTGGCCTGTACATCGTAGCAATTTCGACCCTGGCAGCGCGGTCTTTGTGCTCTGCGGCCTCCGGTGATCCAGCGGTGCGGGGAAAAGAGAAATGATTTTGTCGGTCGCGTGAAGTGAGATACAGTCTGAGGCGCGTATGCTGAAGTCCCTTAAAAGTCTGGTA
>CAZVXJ010000446.1:0-2364 GCA_964631675.1 uncultured Alphaproteobacteria bacterium | reverse complement strand
TGAAGCGTGTTGAAATACTGAGCCTACCTTCGCAGGGGGCAGTCAGGTAGTAGCAAAAACACCGCCGCAGATTTATCTGGGTGGTGTTTTTGTTTGTTGGCAAATTACCTGTCCTCTGCGCTCGAATTCCAATCTGGCCGAGACCTCTAGTGCGGCCTGTTGAGAAGCAAATCGCTCTACTAGCCAGATTCCGAGATCGAGACTGGCCGTGATGCCGCTTGCGGTAATGATGTCGCCGTCATCTACTACACGCACGTCGATGTAGTGGGCACCGTATGCGATCAGTTCTCTTACCGCGCCATGATTTGTAGTTGCAGGGCGGTCTTTGAGCAGACCCGCTTGACCGAGCAAGAGAGAGCCGGTGCAGACAGAAGCCAAAATTACTCCTGAGGAATGGCAGTCTTTTACCACCTGCAGAATCGTTCCTTTTTCTGCTTCTGCCCAGGCGCCTTTTGCGGAACGTGTCAGCCAGCCACCCCCGGGGACCAGGAGTAGATTCGGTTTGCGGTCGAGCGAAAAGATCGAGTCGGGAATGATCTTCAGTCCGTGTGCGGCGGTGAGGACGTCTTGCTCATAGAGCGAGCACAGTTCGACTGGAAAGCCGCCCATTCTCAGACCCTCGAAAGCTCCGAAGAGATCGAGTTCGTCAAAGCCGTCGAAAAGCAATGCCTGAATCTTTGTCTTCACTGAAAACTCCCAGGACAGAACGAGGATGAAAGCGCGACCAGCGGCTTCCGAAATGGATTCGCTGCTCCTCTTTCATATCATATGCGGGCAGATCGAATACGGGCTGGATATGCGCTGTCTGTGGATCATCGCTCCACGTCCACCTGTTTGTGGGCCGAGCGCTTGTTAATCGAATTTGGTTGCAATGCTGTGTGCATTCAAGCCGTTCTTCACATATCCAAAACTCGACTCTTAAATGTAAATCGGGGTACTTCCATTGGGTGCGAATCGATCTAAACTGTATACATCAACGGTGAGTGCGCACCAATTGAGGTTGAGCACTTCGAGCCGAGGGGCCTTGTGGAAACGACAGGCTGGCGCTAGTCAGAAACTGTAGCAAGCGAGCCCGCATCACGTGAAGGACTGACTGAAGCGTGTTGAAATACTGAGCCTACCTTCGCAGGGGGCAGTCAGGTAGTAGCAGGAACACCGCCGCAGAGTAATCTGGGTGGTGTTTTTGTTTGGGCAATTGATGATGATATCATGGTCCTGGCAGCGTTCCATTCAGGATGCTCGTACTCGATTGAATTTCAAGTTTGAGCGAAATCCGCTATTCACGCGGGCTATGCAGGGTGCGATTGTTGTTGTTGTTTTGTCGTGTCTGTCGCAATTGTGCGCGACAGACGCACGAGCCCGTGAACACACGGCGACCAGGGCAACAAAAACCGGCGCAGCGAAAAACGGATGGCTATTCTCGCGCAACAACGGACTGGGGAAAGAAATCATTTACGTCAGCAACGACGGCGTCATGGTCAAGTATCCCGACTCAGGACTGACCGTGGTCACCCAAGAGCCCGATTGGGGAGTAGCCTGGTTTAATTCGAGTTCGCGCCGGATCTATACAGAGACAATCGATGGTTACCGCAAACGTAAGGGCATGCCGACGACCGAAAAATCACTGATGCTCTCGAGAATTAGTGCCACCACATATGCTGGCAACGACGCGGTTATGTACAGCCTTCCCTGCAGCAGTCGATCGGACACTGGAGCGAAGTATTTGCCCGGTGTGGCTAAAGATAAGAAAAGAGCCTATCTGTTGCGAACCAACTATTACTTCACGAAGCCCCTGCGACTGACCACCGAACCGCTCAAATTTCTCGACACATTTTTTGGTGTGCCCGCTTCGGGCGGCGTGCCGCTCGCCTGCCACAAGGAATATTCGGACAAAACAGTTGAGCGGCTCTGGACCACCAATTCATACAAAGCGGCTTCAGTGCCCGAATCATTGTTCGTCGTGCCCAAGGGCTACGCGGTTGTGTCGAGCCAGGAGGGGCTGGGCAGTTATCAGAAAATGACAGGACCGCTGGAGGACATGGTGCGCGGCATGGGAGTCGGCGAGCCGTTTGGGCACGAATAGTTCGATCGTATTCAACTGGTCCCCACCATAAGCATATTGATGCTATATCGATCGTGGTGACGATTATTCAAACTACGAACTGGTCTATAGACCGAGCGCTTGTTAATCGAATTTGGTTGCAATGCTGTGTGTATTCGAGCCGTTCTCCACATATCCAAAACTCAACTCTTAAATGTAAATCGGGGTACTTCCGCTGCCGCCAATTTGATCTAAACTGTATACATCGACGGTGAGTGCGCACCAATTGAGGTTGAGCACTTCGAGCCGAGGGGCCTTGTGGA
>CAZVXJ010000445.1:0-2372 GCA_964631675.1 uncultured Alphaproteobacteria bacterium | reverse complement strand
ATGATCCATTCACAGTAGCCGCAGCTCAACTGGCCCAAAACAATTTCAAGGCGATCGACCAATCGGACGAATGGTTCGCAATGTGGACAGGCAGCGCCCTCAGAGCGACAGAGTTTGAAGCATTCGCCAAGAAGGAAGCCCAACAACAGGAGGCAGAATCAGAGGCGCAGGCGGACAGCGAGGAGGCAGCACCAAGCCCAGCCCGCGCATAGTATCGCCCGACTTTTTTAGGAGGACTAGCACATGGTAGAACATCACAAATGCGTAGTGGATCCACGGGAGATTTATTACGACCGTGAGTTCGACACCATTGAGAGCTCGGATCCACTAGCAGAGTTTCGTCATGTAAAAGATCCCAAGATTTTGATGGCCAAAGCAGAGGCAAGTGGTCATACGGCAGACCTGATCTTGGACCAATTCGGTAAGCTCGACGTCAACCACGACGCGCATATCACTATGGCCGAGCTTTTGGAAGTGATGAGTTCCAGGAAGAACCCACCCATTGTTCAGGCAGCAGCAATGCTGGCAGAGCAGCACTTCAAAGAAATCGATCGTTCGAGTACGGGGCGCGAGTTCTGGTTTGGACAGGACATCAACAAGTCAGAGCTTTTAGTCCGCCGATATGAAGAACTGAAAGAGCGCAAGGACTGGTGAACGCGCGCTAAAGATCTCGATTCTCTGCCCAGAGCAGGAGGACATCATGACAGAATTTGATTGTTGTACACACTTTTCAGTCAAACCCGAATATGTAAATCCAGCATATGCGGACAAGGGCAAGCAGACCTTCGAGTTGGACTGTTCTATCTTTGAGAAAGAACAGTTTGCCCAAAAGGACAAGTGCATGAAAGTTCTGGCGGCGAAATTGGAAGACTCCGGCAGGCTGCCTATTCTTCTAGTGGACGAGCGGCACAGTCTGGATTTGAACGAGGACAACTTTCTCAGCGAACAAGAATTGACGCAGATTAGAGATAGTCAAAAGTTCGATCCACACACTCGCGCGATAGCAGCTGTAACATTCAATCATTTTGGCGAAATCAACACGGTCCGCACATCCGAAAACCATGGTGGTCCGAACCTGTTAAGCCGCGGTGAAATTCGTGACTATTACGAACTATCTGCCAGCGATCTGCAAAGCTATGCCAGGCGCCGGAAATTTGCCTTTTAGCTCCGTGACGGAATGTCACAGCGATGTCAAACGGCTTTGCTAATTTGTAGACAGGCGGAAGACACATCCCCCTCGCACTCAAAACAAACCCCTATTCCCCGTGAGCCCCTTAAGGCCACTTACTATGGCGCGAAAATCTACCGAGTGCAATCGCGCAACTTCGCACCCCTGGAGGTAGATCATGACACGTAGAGATATCGACACTTCGGATTCGCGTGATTTGACGACAAGCTCAGCATTTCAATCACAGCTTCACGACCTATACGAAGGCTATCGGTTGACCAGAGCCGAAGATCAGGTGGCTTCGAGAATCAACTTACCACAACTAGTCGTCAATCAATTCAGTGACATAGACAGCGACAGCAACGGCAAGATAGGCACTGGCGAGCTGCGCAACGCTCTCAACAGCGATGATGCCATGACCCGCCTCGCCGCGCGTTACACGCTGCGAAACCTGGACGACATCGACGATAATCACTTTGATCTCAGCGACACCGTGGAGTGGTTCCGTCAAGATCTGAGCATCAATGAAGTATCAGCTTGGGCCGACGATCATGGCAGCGACGTGGGAGCAGGTGTCGGCGACCTGGCAGCCCGTTCCATCTCGGACCACGGTCGTGATGACCATGATGAAACCTTCGAGAGCGACTACGATCGTGATAACTTCTCCAGCCGATCCCGCAGTCAATTGATTAATGTGCTGGAAGATTCGGATGCCACGCAGACTGAAAAATTCAAAGCCATCGAAGAGCTCGGCAGAAGAGGCGTAACCAGCATAACTCTAAGCGATGACAGAGGTAATGAAGTACATGCCCGCATACAGGTTGAACCAGTAAGCCCTGGCTCCGACAGAAACTATGTTCACTTATTCGCCGAGGGCGATGACGGTCGCGAACACATTCTGCTCAGGGCAATCAGCAACAATGGCTACTACCAGCACGAGACAGACAGTCAGGGGCGTGAACTCGGATATGTAGGTGACTGGTGGACGCGAACCAATGGTGATTCCAGTTTCAATGGTCAAGCAATATGCCGTCCAGCCGACTTACGCGAGTTGAACATGGACGACTACGCAGAACCATTCTATTTCTAAACTTTTCCAACTAGGGGTACAGCGGCAGGAACCGAAAGATCGGTTCCTGCGACCGCATTCATGGCTTGTCGGTGCGCAATTTTTTAGCATGCACTTCGCAATGCGAACGCAACA
>CAZVXJ010000444.1:0-2375 GCA_964631675.1 uncultured Alphaproteobacteria bacterium | reverse complement strand
TCATCTTGTGTTTGTGTACTGGTGGTCTGGCACCCTCATTCGGTAGTACTGAGCAGCGCGGCCGCTATCTTGTTGTTTTGCAGGAGCAGTTCCCGGCCGCGGAAACTGCCAGCATGCCCCTCGCCCTGTCCGAATCGATGGGTTCACGACACGAATGGGTAGTGACGCAGCTAAGGACTGTCTCAAACCTGTCACAATCGGAACTATTGGAATCTTGGTCGCCGCTAGTGGCCGCGGGCGAGCTGGAAATTACCTATCAGCTGCACATCGTCAATGCCATTGTGATTGAAGCAGACCCGGTGTTGGTTGCTGAGTTGGCAAGTTGGCCTGGAGTGCACTCCGTCGAATCCGATCTCCCAATCGAACTATTTGATCCGGTCTTTCCCGCCTCGGATGTCCCGCGAAATCCCCTAGACTCTTCCGAGCCTGGACTCTGGGAGATTCGAGCACCTCAAACCTGGGCAATGGGCATCACCGGTGCTGGTGTTCTGGTGAGCAATCTTGACTTGGGGGTGAATGCGACGCACCCTGCTTTGGTGTCACATTGGAGGGGGAGTTTTGGTTATCCAGCTCAGCACTGCTGGCGTGATTTTTCAGGCAGCTCACCAATCCCCATTCAATACAATGTCCACGGAACCATGACGATGGGGATTCAGTGCGGTGTGGTTCCCGGAGACACCGTTGGGGTGGCTTGGGGTGCGCGTTTCATAGCGGCAGCACTTAGTTTCACGTCCGGTCAGTCGACCGTAAGCACTGCCCTGCTTGCTATGCAGTGGCTGCTTGATCCAGACAGTAACGCAGGAACATTTGACGATGTTCCTAGGGTGATGAGTAATTCGTGGGGACTGGTACCCGGTTCCACTCCGCCTTGTTTCGATATTCTTAATGCTGCCATAGATAATTGTGAAGCTGCCGGGACTGCCGTAGTTTGGGCGGCTGGAAATGAAGGCGAACCAGGTTCGATCCGCATACCTGCGGATCGTTCTATGTCGGCAACGAACTGTTTTTCGGTTGGCGCATGGAATTCCCTGAACGACTCGCTGTGGATTGGATCGAGCCAAGGTCCGAGCAACTGCGGGTCCGACACGTTGCTACGTATCAAGCCGGAAGTCGTTGCACCGGGGTTCAACATCCGATCCACAGCCGGCAACTCATATAGCACCGCAAGCGGAACGTCATTCTCCGTTGCGCATGTTGCAGGTGTTCTGGCTCTAATGACCGAAGCCAATCCGAATCTAACTCCAGATTCGCTGAAGAAAATCCTTCTGCTCACCTCGGTCGATCAAGGCATTGCCGGCCCTGACAATTCGTATGGCAATGGCTTGGTTGACTCTTACGCTGCGGTGCAAGGCGCACTGTATGGTTTAGGATGGGTAGCGGGGTATGTGACCGATCAGTGGGGGAATCCCCTGCAGTGTCCAATCGAGATCGAAGGATATCCACAGCACTTCTCAAGCGGCACAATGGGCTACTTTTGTTTTGCGATGCCGGCCGAAACACCTCTGACATGGAGTGTAAGCCTTCCTGCCTTTGAATCCGTGACTCGCACGGACTTTTTTATTGCCGGTGATACGATTTGGACCGAGATTGTGCTGGCACCGAATGGGAATGGAGTCCTGACCGGAACGGTCATCAACTGCCAGGGAGAACCCGCCTTCAACTGCACTATCAGGGTGACCGATCAGGATTACTTGCCTGCCATCGCGAATCTCGCCGGGAGATTCAGCTTTGAACTGATTCCCGGTGTCTACAATCTCACGGCATCCGATGGATATTGTGCGGACGGCTATGCATCCGACATCGACGTGCTTGCCGGAGGAATCACCGAGATCGAAATTGTGTTGCCTTTCAATCCAAGTCACCTCTGCAGTCCACCCGATCCGAGTGGTTACAAAGTTTGTGACAGCTATGATGGTGGCGGCCCCACGTATGAATGGAGCGAGATTGCACCGCTTGCCGGGGGCCCCGGCGTCGCTATGAACCTCGACGACGATGGAACGGTGCCGATTCAGATTCCATTTCCATTTACATACTACGGAGGACCCAGAAACAGACTGTGGGTCCATGGTAACGGTTTCGTCAGCTTCGACTCCTCCTTTGGCACTGCGTACAATAATTTGACACTTCCGGTGAACAACCACCCGGCCGTGTTCGGTTATTGGGATGACTACAGTGATATTTATGGCGGTGATATTGCCACCTGGCACGATCGGGCTCGTGGTCGGTTCATTCTCGAGTGGTATCAGGTCCCGAGATTTAATCTGGACGGGACAGAAACATTTCAGATCATTCTATATGATCCGGTGATCTATCCTACACTTAGTGGTAATGGATTGATCGAAACAAGATATGGTGACCTTGATATTACGGATGAG
>CAZVXJ010000443.1:0-2387 GCA_964631675.1 uncultured Alphaproteobacteria bacterium | reverse complement strand
GCCTGGTATCGCGGCCATTTCGAGAACTTCGCAAGTGAGGACCCCGGTGAGTATGAGGTGATCGCCGGTGACTTGTATGCGCGAATATGGTCCCCATTAAGGGACCTCATAGGTGACGCCGCTACCGTTTTTATTGTACCGGATGCAGATTTGCATCTCGTCTCGTTTGCAGGGCTCATAGGCCCTGATGAACGGTTCCTCATTGAACAGAAGGCACTTCATTACTTGGCGACCGTCCGCGACCTGTATGCGTTTCGTGAGGAAAGCGGCGGCAGGTCCGGTTCGGGGTTGATTGCTTTTGGCGATCCCGACTTCAATGGCCTGTCCGAATCAAAACGGCAAGTTGATTCGATGTCGTGCGCCAGTTCATCCACGCTGACATCTGAGGAACGATCGCTAACGGATCTGCCAACAAATTCACGCTGGCGACGGCTGCCTCAGTCGGCCAGCGAAGTAGAGCGAATTGTCACGGCCTGGAAGAGCCAACATGATGAAGATGTCGTAACGTACACCGGCAGCGAGGCCACCGAAGAACGTTTCAAAGCGGAAGTCAGCACCCACCGCATTATACATGTGGCAACCCATGGCTATTTCACCGGCGAGAAGTCCGGCGGAATGCGACAAGAATCTTTCGTAGAGCAAAGATTCGTGGGAGATAATCCACTTCTGAGATCGGGACTGGTGCTAGCCGGAGCCAATATGCCGCGAAATGGAGCTTCGATACTCACTGGAGAAGACGGTATCGTGACTTCGGAGGAAATCGTCAGCCTTGACTTGTCCGGGACTGAACTCGTTCTGCTTTCGGTTTGCGAAAGTGCGCTGGGTGACATAAGAGCGAGCGACGGTGCCTTTGGACTCCGGCGATCATTTCAGCTCGCCGGGGCGAAAACTGTGGTGAGTACGCTATGGAAGATACAGGACGACGATGCGGCGGATTTCATGCCTATGCTGCTGTCGGCAGGTATTCCCCTTACGCCAGGCAAGGTGCAAACTGAAACCGTGATGCGGTTGAAAGAACTGAAGGCAGAGGGACATTCGACCCATCCGTATTACTGGGCTGGATTTGTCGTTTCAGGCAGTTGGAAATGATTAGATGCTGTGATCTATACAATTTGGTTTACAAGCAGGTGATTAGTGAAGAATTCTGAGTACTTTGAGCTCGTCAGCCGGGCTAAAATGGGCGACTTAGATGCGATGAACACACTTTCTGTGGCGCTGACGGAAAGATTACGCGTCGTTGTCAAACATAGAGTATGGGCATGGCCGGCAGAAGAGCAAGCAGACCTGGTCCAGACTTCGCTTTCAATCTTCCTGGGAAAGCTCCATGAAATTCGTGGAAGTCCGGCGGCTTTTGCCATACAAATATTGGCGAACCAGATAGGAAACGAACTTCAGCGTAAACGGCGACGCACCGGACTGGCCATTATCAATGACCCCGGCCAGTCAACCCCACTTGAAAGCGGACTCATGTCACTGTCCAACTCAGCCGAGTTGGCGTCTGCAGACAACGCCGACCGCGGGCTTGAAAGCCGTGAACAGCTGCAACTAATTATTCGGACGATCGATCAACTAAAGCCATTTTGCCGTGTTGTATTCAAAGGAATGATTGAGGACCGTTCAATCGGTGATATATGGGAAGCCGTCCTTAAAGCAGAACCAGCACTAAGCCGATCGGCATTCGACAAGCGCATTTACGAATGCCGCAAGCGGCTCAGAGACTTAATTCAATATTCCTCTTGAGTACTTCAAACTTGGCTTCATGTGTTAATCCCGAGATCGGCAGGCTGCTGCCGTTCTACGAAACACTATCTTTGGAACCGCAGCAGTTACTGTTGTTCGAAGAGCACTTGCTGCTTTGTGATCACTGTTTGGAAGAATTGCGATCTGCCCAACCGACCAGCCAGATAATCCTGAAGAATAAGCAACTGCTTCGCGACCATTACCGTAAAGCGGAGTCAGATTTTGCGGCGGAAGTGACGCAGCTCGGTGGCGGGGATCACATCGCATTACAAACGATCCCTCGCATACTCCAGTCCATCGGTAAATTCTTCGCCGAAGGGCGGTCCCGCTGGATTTTTGCTTCAACGACGGCCGTGGCGGTGGTTGCACTGTTTATTACTCTGAAAAAACTTCCCGGACCGGCGAATCCCGCGAATCCATCGTCACAAATTTCTCCGCAAGCGCAGAGTTCAGATGTCACACGCCATGAGGACGACGGTACGTCCAATCGCGAAACGAACGGTTCAGCCGGTGACGCAGCCCCGGAAAAGACGAACAATACCAGTGACGCTTCCGACGGCCGCGGATCGTCTGGCACTGTACCGGGGTTGACCGAAGCCAAGCGATCAGCGCTACTTCAAATGCTGCCCGGGGAGGCGATACCTTTC
>CAZVXJ010000442.1:0-2441 GCA_964631675.1 uncultured Alphaproteobacteria bacterium | reverse complement strand
GACTCTCCATCTGAGATTCGAATGTCGCGAGTTTTACCGGCTGAAGTCTGGCTCCTTGCTCATCCCGTTTTCTGAGATCAAGCTCATTGGCGGTCTCAGAAGGGCTGTGGTTATGAGTGGTTGGATTGGTGAGCATACGGGTTAGCTGTATCTCTTCCACTATACCTTTGAAGGCCGGGCCTGCTACGACCGAGCCATAGTACTGCCCGCGTGGGTCGTCAACCAGGATCAGAAGTGTATACTGAGGATTTTCCGCCGGGAAGAACCCGACTAGAGATGAAACGAATCTATCGTGATAGTAGGACTTTGCTGCATGATTGACTTTCTGCGCCGTTCCAGTCTTTGCCGCAATCCGCACACCATCGACCGCCGCATTCTTTGCTGTTCCATATGTGGTCACGTTCTCGAGCATTGAAGTCAACTCAGAGGCGACGTCGGTTTCCAGTACCCGGCGCACGGTTTCCGTGGGATAGTTGGTGACTCGACCGTCTTCATAAGATATGGACTGAATGAGGCGAGGCTTCATCAGCAACCCGCCATTCGCAATCGCTGCATAGGCAGTAATGAGTTGAAGTGCCGTGCACGAAATGCCCTGACCGTAGCACAGATTCGCCTGAGTTGGACCCGACCAGCGTTTGGGTACTGGTACGACCCCGGGTTGTTCACCGGGAATCTCGATTAGTGTTGGATTGCCGAATCCAAATGCGCGAATCTTGTCATACAACTGAGTTGGAGTGAATCGAAGTCCGATCTTTGCACAGCCAATGTTGGAGGAAAATGCCAATACATCGTCCATGCTGATCGCACCGTATGAATGGGCATCGTGAATAGTTGCACCACGAACCCGAAATGCACCGTTTTCACAGTGGATTACGCTGGATCTTTCGAGTTTTCCACTTTCCAGTGCAAGTGCTACAGGAATGAACTTAAAAGTCGAACCAGGTTCATACACATCGAGTACGGGCCAACAGCGGCGAAACTTGGCGGGCGAGTCGCCTGGATGATTTGCATCAAACGAGGGGTACGTCGTCATCGCAAGAATGTCACCGGTGTGCGGGTCCATCAAGATACCACACGCACGCTCGAAAGCCCGCCCTTCAAGCGATTCCCGCAGTTTGTCTTCGACAATCGTCTGCAATTGCAGATCAATTGTCAAGGAGACGCTTCCGGCGAAAAAATCGCCCGGATACTGGCGAGTCATAGGAGCCGATACTGCGCGAAGTGCATCATACTGCACAATATCGGAATAGCCTTTACCCGTCAGAACGCTGTCGAGGGAGGCTTCAATTCCCTCACGGCCTATGCCATCTACATCGCTGAAACCAATCAGAGCGGCAGCCTGGGTGCCGCCCGGGTAAACTCTTCGAGGTTCCTCATCAAAGGTCAGACAAGCGTATGGCAGCGATTGCAGCCGTTGCTTGTCCTTGAAATCTACCCTGTGTGCCAGTAAGATCGGCCCTGTGGCGCTGAGCTTCTTGCGAAAATGCTTGATATCAGCTTTTAATATATCGGATAGGTCTCTTGCGAGCCGGTCGCGGTCGACGTGCGGATTCGGCCGGAAGCCGACAGCGTAACTTAGTGGGAGCGAGACCGCCATGGGCCGACCATTTCGATCACGAATTTCTCCGCGCGAGGGCTTTTGATACACTTCATCACTCGATTGCTTTCGCGCGCGTGCCGCCCAGATGTCATGTTCAAGGACTTGCAGTTGAATCAGTCGTCCGATGAAGACAAGAAAGATCAGCAACAAGCCGCAAATCAGCAATCGTTCGCGCCCCACGTGACGAGTAAAGTGACTCATGGCCTGGCCTCCAGCAGCCTTAGCTCATCTCTTGCTCCGGTTGTCAGTTTGCTTCCTTTGACCAGCAATGGGAATACGAGATCAGGACGTTCACGCCAACCCTTCTTGTCACGTGCCCAGCGTGCCACACGGCTTACCGACGTTTCGGTCTGAATCTGACCTCGCAAATGCTGAATCTCTTTGTTCAGTGTTTCGATTCGCGACCACTGTATGGAGAGATTTCTCGATGTGCGCTCATGAATCAAAGTTCTCCATGCAAACAGAAACAAGATCACAAAGGCGGATAAGGCAATGCCAACAACCCACACAGTAGGGAGCTGGCGCTTCAGCGGACGAAGGACTTTCGCCGGACGATAAAACGCTTGTGGTAGAGGGGGCCCTGAGTATTCCATCCTAATTCTTCCTAGTGAATGCGCTCGAGCACACGCATTTTTGCACTGCGGGCTCGTGGATTTCGGGTGATTTCATCGGCAGTCGGCTGAAGCGGTTTACGGGTCAGTAAACTTGCCTGTGGTTTAGTAACCGCCGGAAAAGGAATGCGCTTCTCCGTGGGGCCGATTGACGACTTGCCTGCCATAAAACGTTTGACAACGCGGTCCTCGAGAGAATGGTAAGAGATCACGACAAGTCTGCCCTTGGG
>CAZVXJ010000441.1:0-2449 GCA_964631675.1 uncultured Alphaproteobacteria bacterium | reverse complement strand
CAAAGGATTCGATGCCGTCCACGTCATCTTTGGCGACAGCGGACTCCAACTTTGGCTTGGTGAAGTCAAGTTCTACACATCCATCAACCAGGCCATCCGTGACGTCGTGCCAGAATTGGTACAACACCTCCAGAAGGACTACCTACGAAGCGAGTTCATCGCGATCAGCAGCAGGATCGATCCCGACTGGCCGCACGCAGGGCGACTCAAAGCTTTGCTCCACGACAATATCTCTCTGGATCAGGTATTCGACTCCACCTGTATTCCGGTTCTCCTAACCTATGATAGTTCTGTTACCGGCTCACACACACGACACAGTGACGAGTATGCCGCAGCGCTTAAACAGGAATTCATGAGCATCCATCAGCGCTTCATCGATGCTGGACTTCCCTCCGTGACCATTCATCTTCTACTGGTTCCATTGAGCACCAAAGCGGAGCTCATCCAGGCCCTCGACATGAAGCTGCGTGCATGGCAAACGATCTAATCTCCGAGCTTCTGACCAGACTAGAGAACACAACGCCCGTGGGAGAGGCCGGCTTCGAGCTTCTACGGAGGCTGGCCGGATTCGTCAACCGAGACAGCGATACTGACAATTCAAACCCTCGGGTCCAAGCTCTCCTCCTGCGCGCACTGGAACGAAGAGGCGAATTCGGAGAATTGAGCGACACGCTTGATTCGCTTGTTCGCCTGCGGGGCCTCTATCCATACCTCGACGACAGCGAAAGTAGCTTTGGTACATCGCTAGCGATTGAGCTCAATCGCCCAGCAAACCTTGCGGATGTTGTCTTTCACAGGGTGCAATCGGACGTCTATCGCCTACTGCTGAATGGGGCGAATGTCATTCTCAGCGCGCCGACTAGTTTTGGTAAGAGCCTCATTATTGATGCGGTCATCGCTTCCCACCGCTATCACAATATTGTTGTGGTGGTCCCGACAATTGCATTGATCGACGAGACCAGGCGTCGGCTGTCCCAACGATTCCGCGACTCCTTCAAGATTATCACCCATCCCAGCCAGCAGCTTGGCAAGCGCAACATCCTGATCTTGACCCAAGAGCGGGTGATCGATTTTCCGGACCTAAGCAACACTGATTTCTTTGTCATTGACGAATTCTACAAGCTCGACCCCCGACAGGACCAAGACCGGGCGATGCTTCTCAATCAGGCATTCTATCGTCTCTATTCCACCAAGGCCCAATTCTATATGCTCGGGCCGAATATTCGGCATATCCCGCTGACATTGCCGGAGCACTTCAAGTTCACCTTCCTTGCCACAGACTACACAACCGTCGTTTCCGAGATCCGTCGCGTACATTCTACACCAGCCACGCGACAAGACACACTGATCACTCTTGCCCGTAGCCTGAATGAACCTACACTCATTTTTTGCGCCTCACCTGCAAGTGCACGACGTGTCGCTGCGGCCCTTGATGCCGCTGAGGTCGGTGCCATTAGCAATCAGACCGAAGATGCAGCCGCGTGGGCCGCTGACCATTATCATCCCGACTGGGCGTTCGTGCGGGCACTCAGGCGTGGCATCGGCCTCCACCACGGGCGAGTACCTCGCGCATTGCAACAATACGCAGTGAGGGCGTTTAATGAGGGTTCTCTTCGGTACCTAGTTTGCACATCTACGCTAATCGAAGGCGTGAACACCAAGGCCAAGAACATCATAGTTTACGACAATAAGATCTCGACCAAGAAGTACGACTATTTCACCTTTAACAACATTCGCGGCCGCTCCGGAAGGATGTTTCAACATTTCATCGGCCACGTATACCTCTTCAACGATCCACCTCCCGAGGAATTTCCGATTGTCGACCTGCCACTGTTCACACAGGGTGACAAAACACCAGAGAGTCTTCTAATTCAGCTTGAAGATCAAGATCTCACATCTAGTTCGAGAGCAAGGCTCGCACATTTGAAGCGGGAGGAGGTTCTGCCCCTCTCACTACTAAGAGTGAATGGCGGGATTGATCCATCGGCCCAAGTCCGCCTCGCGGCAGAGCTCCAGGAAAAGGCAGGGTATTATGGCCCACTACTCCGATGGACGTCGATGCCATCGTATCCCGAACTATCAACGGCCTGCGAGTTGATCTGGGAGTTTCTTGTTCCGGGTGGCACAAGGCGCTCAGGAGTCGCATCTGGTCAGCAACTCGCCTTCAAGATTCATCGGTTCCGTCTGAATCACTCTGCCCGCCGACTGATTCTCCAAGAATTGGCGGAGCAAGACGCCAACCCTGATGCCGATCTCGCCGTTGAAGACGTGCTCGATTTCTTACGGTATTGGCCTAGTTTTCAGTTCCCGCGGTTCCTGATGGTCCTCTCACGCATTCAAGGCTTTGTGTTCCAGCGCCTTGGGTTACCCAGCGGGAACTACGCGGGGTTTGCCGCGGCGGTTGAGAGCAGCTTCCTACCACCTGGCCTCGCAGCATTGGACGAGTATG
>CAZVXJ010000440.1:0-2451 GCA_964631675.1 uncultured Alphaproteobacteria bacterium | reverse complement strand
CGTCAAGTGCCGTGTGAGGGCAAAGCTCCGCCGAGAGGTCAGGTGGCCTCAATGGTTGATGCTCAGGAAGGCCCAGTGGCTTCCACCCTTTTTAGGGAATGGTCTTTGACCATAGTGACACAAGGTCGAGCAAAGACTCGCCTTCACAAGACTTAACACAAAGTACCGATCCCGGTGGAAGACCCGATCATTGCTTACGAGGTCGCGGAATTGCTTCCGGCCTCAACGGAAATGATGAATGGGTTCATTCCACCGGGTACCGCGTCTTCATGGAAGGCGCGGTAAAGGGTTTGATGCTTGATCAAAGCATAGACAACTCTGGCCATCTTTGCGGTCACGGCAATGTTTGCCTTTCGTTTCGAATCTGCATTGATGGCGTGATTCTGAGTATAGCGTCCGACCTTCTCCCGAAACGTATTATCGTGCATTCGGGCTGCAATAGTCGCGGCGAGCCAGAAGGCGCGACGCAGACGAGGATTGCCGCGTTTGGAGATGTGAGAGGTGCCACGCAAAGTGCCTGACTGGTAGGTGGCGAGATTAAGTCCGCAGTACTTGAGAAACTGTTTGACGCGTCCAAAGCGGCGGAGATCACCAGCTTCTGCCAATATAGTCAGGGCAATAATCGGGCCGATCCCGGGAACTGAGACGAGAATCCTGTATTGAGGATTGTCATTGAGCAGATCCTCGGCAGTGCTCTCGAGAGACGCGCGTTGCTTCAGTCGTTTTCCAAACAACTGGCGGAGCGGCTAATG
This sequence comes from uncultured Alphaproteobacteria bacterium, assembly GCA_964631675.1. Taxonomy (GTDB): domain Bacteria; phylum Electryoneota; class RPQS01; order RPQS01; family RPQS01; genus CAZVXJ01. The sequence continues at coordinate 1,699 of CAZVXJ010000440.1, read as the reverse complement.
GCCTTCCCGGTACCGGTATTGGGAAGAAAGACGGCACTCACTCCAAAATCAAATTCCGTGATTTCCGTTGCTTCCGTCTGTTCCGTTGTTTCTCTATGTCTTTCTTCGACAGCCTGCTCTAGCAGGCTGCTGAAAATTGAGCGAATAACGCGTACTAACCTTGTCTGAGATGAGAACCGTGTCTCAAAGCTCAACTTCTGATCGTGATTCGCTGTTGCATCTGAATCGTTGCGGCGCTGTTTGGGCCCGGTTACCAGTAGCCGAAGACGCTTCGCCTTCTTTATCCGGAGGCAAGAGCCATATTCTTCATCCTCACGAGGTTGTACGCCGCGGTTGCGAGAGTGAACATCCACTCCACGCGCTCTCGGCCTCGGTGTCTCGTCTTGCGCATCATGCCAACCGTCTTGATCCATCCGAAGACTTCCTCAACCCGCTTCCTCTTTCGTTGGCTGATGGCGTAGCCCGGATGTCGCGTTGTACGCTCGTCAATCGCACTTCGACGGTTCGTGTTGTTCTGAGCAAAGTGTGGAGTGGCATTCATGTCTCGCAGCTCCTGCACATGCGCGCGGGTGTCGTAAGCCTTGTCGCCTCCCACGGTGACTCGGTGCGTGCCTGGCAAATCCACTACCATTTCCTCGGCAGCTTGCCGCTCTCCACGTCCCCCGGCCAAAGTCACTCGCGAATCGGTCACCAGTCCGTTCCGGTTCTCGATCAGGACATGTCCCAAGTAGCAGAGCTTCGCTTCCTGTCCCTTCGATTTCTTGTAGAGTCGCGCATCTTTGTCAGTCGTCGACTGATGCGTCTGGTTCGAGCGCTTCTCACCGCGATAGTTGACATCCGAATTCCCAGGATCATCGTCAGGCGGATCGTTGCTGTCAGCGCCTTTCTTCTTGAAGCTCTTTTGACCAGCCCACGCCTCGATCAGCGTTCCATCCACGGTGAAGTGCTCGCTCGAAAGCAACTCCCGATTCCGCGCCTGCTCGAGCACCCCGGCGAAGAAACCTTCAACGATCCCACCCGAGAACAACCGCTCTCGGTTCTTCGTGAAGACCGTCGCATCCCAAACCGAGTCATCCATACTCAGTCCGACAAACCAACGGAAGAGAATGTTGTAATCCAGTTGTTCCATCAACTGTCGTTCGCTACGAATTGTGTAGAGCATCTGCAGCAACAGCGCTCGCAGGAGCTTCTCCGGCGCGATCGATGGACGACCGCCTTTCGCGTAGATTCCATCGAACGTCCGATCCAAATCCTTCAGAGCAACATCAACCATCGCCCGAATTGCGCGCAGAGGATGATCTTTTGGAATCCGAGCCTCTGCGGAAACATAACTAAACACTCCATCCTGCTCTTTGTTGTCCCCTCGCATTCAGTTCTCCTCGTTTTGAGTGATCGTCGCTCCGAGGAAACAGAATACATGACCTTCATGATGTTAGGGCGAACAAAATTGAGTTTTTCAGCAGCCTGCTAGAGCTCAGACTTATGCGTCAGAGCGAAGGTAAGGAGGGCGTTCTTGCCGACCAAGCCGAGTTTGCCGCAGATGTTCGAGCGGTGATGCTCGACAGTGCGGACGCTGATAAAGAGCGTTTCGGCGATCTCCTTATTGCTTTTCGCCTCGGCAATCAGATTGAGGATGCGAAGTTCGGAGACCGTGAGGTCATTAATCGACGGAGTTCTATCGACGAATATATTTGCCCGG
>CAZVXJ010000439.1:0-2456 GCA_964631675.1 uncultured Alphaproteobacteria bacterium | reverse complement strand
CGGAGAGTCATCAGCAGCAACACCCGCATCTGCTGGATACGAGCGATCACTCTTGTCAGAAGATCCATTGTTGTCGGGTCAAGCCAATGGGCGTCTTCCACGAGAAACAGAGTCGGACAGCGATCTGCCGGTCTGCGCAGGAGCTGCACGAGTGCCTCGAGCGTCATTTCCTTGCGTTTGTCGGATGATATGTTCAAGGGCTGGCGATGGTCATCACCTGGGATCGAGAGCAAATCCGCCAGCAGTGAAACCGTGGTTCGATCCATACCGCTGTTGATTGCCAGGGCGTCGAGTTTCTGCAGTTGTAGAGAATGTCGGTCCTCGCTGGTCAATCCCGCTGCCTGTCGGAGATATGTGATCACTGGGTAGAGCGCGGTACTGGCATGATACGGCGAACATTGAAATTGCACCATGTGGTAACGCTCGTCGGCCAGCCGATCACACAGATTCCGGACGAGTCTGGATTTTCCAATGCCGGCCTCGCCGGACAGGAGCACGACCTGTCCTTCACCCTCGACAGCCTCGCGCCAGCGAGCTAACAGAAGCGCGATTTCGCTTTCTCTGCCAATAAAATTAGCTATTCGACCCGATCGATACGACTCGAATCGGCTGGCCGACGGTTTGCTGCTGAGCACCTGCCAGACATGCACGGGGGTTTTGAACCCCTTGAGGGAAACGGCGCCTCCATCTGCAAACTCGAACTCGTTCCCGACCAGGCGCTTCGTTGCTGAATCAACGACCACTTGATTGGGAGCTGCCAGCGACTGCAGACGAGCGGCCAGATTTGGAGTTTCTCCGAACACCGCCCGTTCTCTGGCAGCTTCCTGTCCAACGAGCTCGCCCACGATGACGTGGCCTGTTGCGATCCCGATTCGTGCTGCAATCTCATATTCACGATGTTCATCGCGCGGAAGGGCCTTCACCAGATCCAGCACGGCCAGTCCGGCATGCACCGCTCGTTCCGCATCGTGCTCATAAGCATGGGGGTATCCAAAATAGACCAACAGTCCGTCACCCATGTATTTGGCGATATAGCCGTTGAATCGACCGATCGCTTGACTACAAGTGTCCAGAAAACGTCGGATGGCCGTTTGCAGGTCTTCAGGATCCAACTGACTCGCGAGTGCTGTCGAGCCCACAAGGTCACAGAACATAATCGTCAATTGCCGACGTTCTGCTTGATCTCGACCGGAAGAGAACGACGTGGTTGCCTTCGCGGTGATAGTGGTTAGCGAGGCCGCAGTATGGTCTTCACCGCTTTGTAGCAGTTGTGCGAAGGCGCGCAGGAGTTTTTTCCGATGACCCAGCAAGACACCCAGCGATGCCAAGTCATCATCATTCAACTCGGGCAACACATCCCATGTAATGGCGTTCTGCTCAAACAGCTCTCGATAGCGTTCAAGCCCCAGACTTTCCAGCCATGCTGAGACGCGATCAGGCATAATCAACAGGGTTGAAGATAACCGGCCTGCGTGGATCGACGAGACGCACGAGACGGATCAATTCTCGCTTGCAGAAGGTGAGGCGGTCATTGATAATGTTCCTGTGACCAGCAAGGTAACGAAGTCTCTTCATCAGCCTCTGATACGGCGGGTAGAGCATTGGTTCATCTCTCTAGGAATGCTCGTGATAGCCTACCTGCTGGAGCGAGTGATCCTGCGTTCGATCACGCCCGGAAAAACCGGACCTTGACACCGACGAGCAGAACTCGTCGTTAACGCCCTCGTATCGGATCGAAGAACAGCCCTACGACCAACAGTGCACCGACGATCCCGAACGTGAGTGGGATCCAATCCGCGGTCGCCGAGGTAGCGGTAAGCCCAGAGGCAAGAATACTTGCCGCAGCAGTCAGCCCCAGCGCCAGACGCCGTCCCGTCCGACGAACCATATCTTCGAGCGAATCAGCTCGGAAATTCACGACCAGTTTCTGGCCGGGCCTTGCGCCGATAAGACGTTCGATGGCTTCGATCGTTCGCTCGGCCCGTACTTTCAATTTCTGCGACTGATACACCAACGATTTGAGATCGAGCGACGCCCCCATGCGCTTGATCATGACGCGCGTTAAAAACTTCCCTGCGACCTCATACGGATCGAGTTTCGGGTCGAGATTGGCCGTCGCCAGTTGGACTTGGGCAAGTGCCTTGGCGGCGAGCGTCAACGACGCCGGCAGCGGGACACCGTGGCGAAATCCGACCGCGCTCATTTCTTGAAGCAGCGGCCCGATCTGCATCTCAGCCAGAGCCGCCTTGCGGTATTTCGCCATGACTTCCCCGATCTCGCTTTGAAACCGGGGCACATCCAGATCGCTGCGATCAAGCGAACCCGTCATCATCAGCGTGACATCGCCGAGAAAGACAACGTCTTCTTTCCAGAGCGCCATCAGCAATAACAAGAGATGTTCCCGCACATTGTCATCGACGGTACCGACCATTCCGAAATCGAGCATGTAAATGCGA
>CAZVXJ010000438.1:0-2459 GCA_964631675.1 uncultured Alphaproteobacteria bacterium | reverse complement strand
AAAGTCAGCAAACGTCAACTCTTCGTCGGGTGACCGGTCGGAACGTCGACAGGCCATGTCGAAATTGCGTTTGAAGGTCGCCGAGCGGCTGGTTGCGGCCAAGAACACTACTGCCATGCTCACAACGTTTAATGAAGTGGACATGACAAACGTAATGGCAGTTCGAAAGCAGTACAAGGAGAAATTTCAGGAACGGCACCAGGTAAATCTCGGCTTCATGTCGTTTTTTACTCGTGCGGCAGTGGAAGCGATCCGCGAGTTTCCTGCGGTAAATGCCTTCATCGAAAACGAGGAAATCGTGTATCACGATTACGTGGACATGGGAATCGCAGTTCAAGCTCCGAAGGGTCTTGTCGTCCCGGTTGTGCGTAATTCGCAGGCATTAAGCATGGATGAGATCGAAGCGGAAATCGAACGCCTCGCTTCGCGTGCACGCAGCAATCAATTGACTATCGATGAAATGACGGGGGGTACTTTTACGATTTCCAATGGCGGAATATTCGGAAATCTGATGTCTACACCGATTTTGAATCCGCCGCAGAGCGGGATACTCGGGATGCACAAGATTATGGATCGGCCTGTTGCACTTGAAGGGCAGGTCGTGATCCGACCCATGATGTACCTTGCAATGTCATATGACCACCGCATCATTGACGGCCGTGAGTCTGTGGGTTTCCTAAAGCGAATAAAAGAGCTGATCGAGGATCCGATTCGACTGCTGTTGAAGGCATGATGGTGTTTACTTCGCTGCGCGGGGCACTCTTGCCCCGCGCGTCATCTAACAGGACGAATTCTTCGCAAATCGCATGACTTACGACATGACGGTGATCGGATCGGGCCCGGGAGGGTACGTGGCCGCGATACGGTCTGCGCAGCTGGGAATGAAGACTGCGCTGATTGAACGATACTCTACTCTCGGCGGTACATGCCTGAATGTGGGATGCATACCCTCGAAGGCGCTGCTCGATTCATCGGAACATTATTACAATGCCGTAAAACACTTTGACGCACACGGTATCTTGGTCGGATCCGTGCAAGTTGACTGGAAAAAGATGCTCGCCCGTAAGAACAAAGTGGTTCAGGAGAGCGTAACCGGCATCCAGTATTTGATGAAGAAGAACAAGATTGACGTGCACTTCGGTCACGGCAGTTTTGAGAGCACGAAGAAACTCCGTGTTACTAAGGGCGACGGTTCCGTCACGGAGATTGCGACCGGCAAATCAATTATTGCGACGGGATCCAAACCGGTCGGCCTCCCCTTCGCCCCCACCGATAAGAAGAGAATCATCAGTTCCACGGAGGCGCTTGAACTGCCCGAGATTCCGAAGAAGTTGGTGATTATTGGCGCCGGTGTCATTGGAGTAGAGCTTGGCTCGGTTTTCGCACGGCTGGGAACTGAGGTGACAGTGATTGAGTGGCTGGATGCCGTCATTCCGGCTATGGACCGTACGATGGGCAAAGAACTGCACAAGTCACTTCAGAAAACCGGTATCAAGTTCCTGCTCAGCCACAAATTAACAAGTGCATCAGTTAAGGGCAGCAAAGTGCTGGTGAACGCGCAGGACGCCTCGACCAATGCTGCTGTAGCCCTCGAAGCGGATTATTGCCTGGTGGCTGTGGGTCGAAGGCCGTACACAGACAAACTTGGATTGGACAACATCGGAGTCGAAACGGACAAACGGGGCTTCATTCCGGTCAATGCGGAATTGGAGACGTCGGCGCCCGGCGTGTATGCGATAGGCGATGTGATCGGCGGTGCAATGCTTGCTCATAAGGCCGAGGAGGAAGGAGTGTTTGTCGCCGAACGTGCTGTCGGACAAAAGCCGCACATGAACTACCACGCCATACCAGACGTGGTTTACACGTGGCCGGAGGTGGCCAGTGTTGGCTTCACTGAGGAGGAACTCAAAGAGATATCGCGTGAATACAAGATTGGATCGTTTCCGTTCAAGGCGCTTGGCCGGGCGAGGGCTGCTCATGAATCGGAAGGCCTTATCAAGGTGCTGGCCGACAAACGAACCGATGAGCTGCTCGGCGTTCACATGTTCGGGGCTCGTGCAGCGGACATGATTGCCGAAGCGGCCGTTGCTCTGGAATTTCGAGCCAGTGCAGAAGACATCGCGCGAATCTCGCACGCGCACCCCACGTTTACCGAGGCGTTTCGCGAGGCGTGCCTGGCCGCAACTGAAAATCGTGCGATTCACATTTGATGGGTCGGGTGTTTAAGTGCGACTGTCGGCATTCACATGGCCGCCGGCTCGATGGGACATGTCGCAAAAAATTATTCGCAACTTGACATGAAAATATCTGTATTTGGATTAGGCTATGTGGGCTGCGTTTCGGCAGCCTGTTTTTGTGACTTGGGCCACGAGGTCTGGGGAATCGATGTCGATCCGTCCAAGGTGGATTTTATTCGCCGTGGCCAGAGTCCGATTATCGAAAAAGACCTTGATACGCTC
>CAZVXJ010000437.1:0-2480 GCA_964631675.1 uncultured Alphaproteobacteria bacterium | reverse complement strand
CCGCGCCGCATCGGCGAAACGACTCGATGACCTGGTTTAAACACCAGATTTCAAATACCCGATCCTCGAAGAACTCTCCCAAGGGGAAGGCCAGCAACAGGTCAACTAGACTCTCGGATTGATCGGCATCAGCATTAGCTGGATCGAACTGCCACTGATCGCACCATTCGAGGAATCGACGGTAGGAAGGTTCGTTTCCAGTTTGACGTTTCCTAAGCCTATACTCCGTCTCTCTCCTTAGCCGGTCACCATGACGAGTCGGAGTTGCCCGCGCCCAGGGATCGGAATGCAGTTTCTCGCGAGTCCATCGAAGGAGGTTCATCGAGTATGACCGCTCGGCGCTTGCTTCCAGTGATCCAGCACCGGTGAGGCCCCGGACAAGTTGCCGAAGCTTATCAGAAACAAGTTGGTTTTCAGGCGTGCTTGGGCTCTCCACCGTTACAAGCACCGGAAACGTTCGCGGCCACGAGACATTGTTGCTACGCCGGCTAAGGTAAAGTGGAATGTCGAGTCGGCCCAAGAGTGCTCCCTTGGACTCCGAACGTACCACCTTCGAGACTTGGGATACGCCACGTTCGATAGCAGCGAGCACCGGCTTGAGTTGCGTTGCACAAGCGATGGCATGACGCAGCCTCAAAGCGCGCGCAAATCGCGAGTACTCCTCAGACTCATCCTGTCCAGCCTCGATTCCCTTCGGCTCGAGTTGAACTTGTTCGGAGTAGAAGTATGAGGCAAGCAGTGGCAGGGATTCACGAATGAATCGACGAATTGATGCGTCTTCACTCAACGAAGTGCATTCCCGCTGCAACAATACCCAGCATTTCACGCCGCGTCGCGACACTGAATGGGGCGTTTAGGTGTTCGGCAAAGACCTTAACAACGTCAGGCGCAACCACGTCGGAATCGAACAATGGTACGAGTTTGACAGAAACCGCCCAATCCATAGTCGAGGGGGCATTCGCATCATTCACGTGATCCTGCAAGACTCGAAGGATGAACAGTTCAACAGTGTCAATGAGCTGTGCCGTACCAATTGGCAGATGCGGTATTTGGTCATCTGGACCTGCATACCGAATCTGCTCGACGACATCGAACAGGGACTGTACCACCCCAGATAACGGCCCTGTCAATCGGTCAAAGATGCCCTGCCGCACGTCCTGAGTTCTTGCTGGCTCAAGTGATGTCAGGCGATTCGCCACTCGTGAGGCAGCTCTGTCCAAAACCAAATGAAACTCTCGGACAGCGAGTGATGCATCCTCGCCATTCCACGCCGCTCCTGCCGGACGTTTGTCTGGAATATTGACGGAGATAAAGGTGAATCGACGGCGGATCGCATGGCTGAGATTGTTGACGAATTGACGATCGAAAGAGTTCAGCGTTGCGAGAATTCGAAAACGCCTTGGAATGACCAGGTTCCGATTGCCGTCACGCTGGTGCGGCAGAGTAATCGGAATTGCAGCATCTGTGCCAAGGACGGTGAAAAGTTCACCGAATGCGCGGTCCATGTGCGCACGATTTAATTCATCGATCAACAGCCACTCAGCTTGTGGTTCCGCAGGATCGTCAAAATGCAGGACCGTCGTGTTTGCGCAGCGAATCACCGCTTCGGTGACGTAACCGTTGACTGGGACAATCTCCTCCTTCCGATCCTCATGAAGGCGCAGTTCCAGCCTTCCGATAACATCAAATACAGTCCAATCCTCATGAGCAGTCACAGGAAAAATGGAGGCATTGAACGCTTCGCACAGGGCGCGTGCCAAACTGGACTTTCCTGTACCTGGAGGACCTTGGAGCACAACGTGCCCCACACGAAGCGCCGCCGCTGCAGCGTTCAGTGTTTCTGGTGGAATGAGTAGCTTTGCCGTGGCCTGCTCCAGCCGTGTGGTAAGATCTGCTGGCGACTCGATTTCGTATTCAGCGATTTCTCGAATGCGCTCGATCTTGTCGTGAAACTCCGTTGGCGGAATCGCACCTTGTTCCACCAGTGTATCTTCGTCGACGTTAGCCATCGTCCTCACCTAGCAATTGTTGTATTGGCTCCGTGTTGGTAATTGGTCGCGCGCGGCGAAGCGTGAGCCGGACCAGATTCGGTCCCACAAGGTCCTTTCTAACCACGAGATAGGTCCAAACAAGGTCGGTCGAGAGGATAACGCGGTGATTTCGCGCAAGAGTGCATAGAGCAGATGATTGACCTTCGATTATCTTCTCGGCCCCTTGGATATCCGCGTAATGCTCGCCCTCCTTAAGTATGAACACCGTGTCGCCAGCCAGGTTTATGGACTGCGGAGAAATGGTCCCCGTCACCGTCGCCAGGCTTGGCACCTCTGCGCCCAAGTAGTCGAAATACGACTGCTCATCCGCGTGTCGTGGTGCAGTCGGTAGTCGGTCCACATAAAGTGAACTGCTTCGGCAGGCTGCGCCCGGATTGTCGCCAAGCGCCGTGGACACGAGCGAGAGCATGTGTCGGTTTATAAGATGCC
>CAZVXJ010000436.1:0-2485 GCA_964631675.1 uncultured Alphaproteobacteria bacterium | reverse complement strand
ACGTATATTCTCGCTCGTAACGGGTCCCCACTCGTGAGAGCGTCTCGAAACGTGCTGCTACATAGCGAGTTGTGCGTTTGTGAGGTCAGGCTCTCAGTTTCAGAAAATGCGGCGCTTGAGAAGATCGTGCAGGGAAGGCCGTCGAGTCGATGAATCCAATTAGACTCGCGTAGGATAGCGAATGATATGTATCCATGAATAATGCAAGTTTTCTCGTGGGGCAATGGAGATAAGACACATTCGGGGAATCGAGTTCAGTTTCCCCGGCATCTTCTATTTCCAGCAGTCTCCATGCGGAGTTATGCTGCGAGGCGCGGTGTATGATCGTTGTCACCGTGACGAGCCGCATAGCGGTCCTGCAGAGAGAATGTCTAACTGGTGCGGAAGCTATGAAGCGGCCTTCATGATCGGAGAGATGGTCGCTGTGCCGTCGCCTGTTCTTGTTGGAAGGATATATTCCGCAAGTCATTGTGCTTTCAACCTGTTACGACGATCACGATTCAGCGGCCCGCCATAGAATCCAATCGGATACACCTGAATCTTTTTGGATTCACCTGCAGTGAACCCTAAAACGTTGTTCTGCTCGATCGCTCTATCGAGAGATAAAGAATCATTGGCAATCGGAAAAGTTGAGCGTGGCAGTTCACTCAGATGTGCCGCGACTTAGCCATCGGCACACTTTGTGCTGGGCTCTGCGACAGAGTATGTAGCGGACGGATGGGCGTACGATCTTTTACAAATCCGCTCTTGACTTAGAAGGTGACGCGAGGCACAGTACCGCCCCTAATTTCATTGCATCGACCGGTAGGGGAATCAATGGACATGAGCGGAGAAACTGTTTGGTGGAACAAGACGCGATGGAGGTTGGTCGTGCCAGCTGCGATACTTACCGGCTGGTGCATGGTTGTCACGGATACCGCCGTGCATGCGCAGAATCAGGAAAAGCCGGACGTGTCGCTCAGAGAGCGGTCGCCCGACAGCATCAAGTACATGGGGGCGGGTTCCTGTAACGCATCCGGCTGTCATGGGTTGGTCGATGTCAAAAAGCGAAAGTTTACCATTCTGCAAAATGAATACTGGCTCTGGGAGTGGAATGCCGGGGATCAACGAAACAGGCTTGACTATGGCCATTCGAAAGCGCTCGAAAATCTCAAGACTCCCGAGTCTCGTCAGATGGCCAAGCATCTCGGGTTGAAATCGCCCGAAACCGAACCAAGATGTTTGGCCTGTCACGCCGTCCCTGTTCCGGAGAGTCGCCGAGGTCCCAATTATGAATTAGCCGAAGGTGTGACGTGTGAAGGGTGTCATGGCGCTGCGGAGCTCTGGCTTGGGCCGCACACGCGAAAAGATTGGGATAAGAAGAAAGGTGCCGAATACGGCATGCTCGACACGAAGAACTTGGTTAAGCGTGCCGATCTCTGTCTGCGCTGTCATCAAGGCACTGAGAAAGATATGGTCGATCATGAGCTGATCGGCGCCGGGCACCCCCGACTCAGCTTTGAGTTAGATTCCTACAGCGAGTTGATGCCGGTCCACTGGATTGTGCCGAAGGAAGAGAAGGAGTGGATCGGGGCGCGCATCTGGGCGGTGGGGCAGGCACAAGCGCTGCATCAGCAGCTTGAACTCCTGGTGTCGTCGAGAAAAGCGCCGGGCGTGATGTGGCCGGACTTCACCTTCTTCGACTGCTATGCCTGTCACCATGACGTTGCCGACCGCGTACGGGGTATTTCCGAAGCGGAAAAGAAGTTGCAACGCTGGCGGGTGAAAGACCTCGCCGGGAAGAAACCGGGTCGGCTGGTATGGAATGCCGCGAACTACACGGTGTTTCGTCACGCGGTGCGGGAAATTCTTCCGGAGAAAGCGGCTCTTGCGGATGAGGCCTTCGCGAAGCTGCATGAGATGCTCTCCGGAAAGCCTGCGGCGGCTGAATTTGAACAAACCGTGACGTCACTGCTGCAGCTGACCGCTCAACTTGGGCCTGCGCTGGAAAGCCACGCATTTACTCAGAGGGAGGTGTGGTCCATCATGCGTCGGATCGCCGGCGACGCGACCGTCATCGCCAACGCCGGATTCCAGTCGGCGGAGCAAGCCGTGCTGGCGATCAGCAGCCTCCAAGAATCCTATGTTCGAACGATAGGGGCGATGCCCAATGCCAAAGCGTTCGCGGCGGCGTTCGAGCAGCTGAACAACGACATCGTGTTCGGCTACAAGTTTAATCTCGTCCAATTCAGTCAGCATCTGTCCGGCATGCGAAAGTTGCTGGAGTCAGAAAATCCGCCGGCAAACGGGACAGGGGCTGCTCCGGCCAAAGCGGGGTCGTGAGGTGAGCGGTATGTATGATGTGATCGTGATCGGAGCGGGGCCTGCCGGGCTCAGCGCGGCCTGTCGCGCCAAGCAGAACGGCATGAGCGTCCTGGCTATTGAGAAGGGCGAGGTCGCGAATACGATTTTCGACTATCAGAAGGGGAAACATGTCATGGCGGAA
>CAZVXJ010000435.1:0-2489 GCA_964631675.1 uncultured Alphaproteobacteria bacterium | reverse complement strand
CAGGGACGGTTGCATGGGCTCAGCGAACAGGCGTACAGATGATTCAAAAGCGTGGCCAAACCGCGACTGATTTCGCCAAAGGACTGGAGTTCTGCCGCACTATTGGAGCAAGATCGATTGTCGCGTCTGGAGTCACTGGCGCACGAACTGATCACTTGCTCTCGGTGCTTCAGGTTTGTGGACAGTTTCCAGAACTTGAAGTAACCCTGATTGGTCGCAATCAGATGTGTTTCGTTCTCCATGGCAAGGCCAAGCGCACTTGGACGCTATCGATTGGCACAGTCTGTTCCTGGATTGCGATCAAGGCAACGACCCGTTGTTACCTGCACGGAGTGAAGTGGCCGCTGCAAGGTGTCAATCTCTCCCCTGGCGGATTTCACAGCATTTCAAATCATACTGTAAAGGCACGGCTGGATCTTTCGCAGTCCTCCGGCTGTTCCCTTTTTGTCCTGAACACGAATACCAAGGAGCGCGGACGCCCAAGTCCGTGAGAGCATTGATGAGACAACTATTTCAACTGATTGTCATTTTGATCTGCAGTTGGAACGCTACAGCAGCGGATTTGTTCGAATCCACCGAGTTGGATACAGTACTCGGCACTTTTGGCTTCTCGCGGGAGTCATTTGTCTCCGACCGCGTGTGGGTTGAAGACGATACGTTCTTGCTGCCGTCGATTCGTACGGCTTTATCCAGTCCGCTCGCTGCGCACGATCTTGCTGTACAGGTTGCCCTAGCCTGCCCGAGTTCCGTAGCACTGGCGGGAAATGTGAACGAACTTGCCGGATTCTTGGACTGCTCGCTGCCGGAAGTCGTCACCAGAGACATCGACGCGCAGCTCCGAGCCGCGAAGCCTACTGAGATTGACGCATTTGAGCCGATGCTGAGCGCTTTTGCGCTCGCGGAGGCATATCGAAGTCAGGCTTTTAGTGCACTCTCGCTGGATGAACAAAAATGGCTGGTGATGGCCGCGCCGCTCTGGTTTGAAGATGAAGACGTTGCTGCAGATGACACACTGAAAGGTTGCATACAGCGTGCGTTCAATTTTGTCGTCGACACGAGTAAGTCATTTAATTCGGATAGTGCCTTGTCTCTCTTGCCCCGTGTGAATCGTCAGGCATTGATGGCGGCATCCTATGCACTCGCTCGAGGGATTGCAATGACATCGGCAAAATGGTCAGCCATGCCTGCTCCGTTCAAGACTGCTGTGATTTCCGGCGTAGAAGGCCTTGTGATCGAGTCACGAGAAACTCCCTATGGCACGATGGTGATTGGCGGACCGGGATCAAACACGTACAATGGAAACTTCTCGCTGATAATTGATCTTGGTGGTGATGATCGCTACTTGGGCCGCACCGCCTCATCCATGGGAGCTTACGGCACAGGAGTTTCAACCTTGATCGACATAGCTGGCAACGATTCGTATCTATCCCGCAAAATGGGCGATCAGTGCTCTGCCATACTGGGTCTTAGTGCACTGGCTGATCTATCCGGCTCCGATGTGTACACCGCAGGTTCATTTTCTCAAGCCTCTTCTATCTGCGGCTGCGCTTTGTTTTTCGATGGCGGAGGAGACGATACCTACCGCTCCGGCATGTACTCACAGGGCGCCGCGCTCTGCGGAATTTCGGTGTTTGTTGACGGCGGAGGAAATGATGTGTTTGATCTGTCGCAGTACGGTCAGGGTTGCGGCTTGACTTATGGCGCGGGAATTCTCTGTGACATTTCTGGGAACGATGTATATCGAGCGGGTGGTGTCGTTACACACGCACCACTCAGGCCAGAGGACTATCGATCGATGGCACAGGGGTTTGCCATAGGAGCAAGGCCTCAGGGCGGGGGAGGTATCGGACTGCTTCTTGATCACGCGGGAAATGACTTCTATGACGCAGAAATTTACGCCCAGGGAGTTGGTTACTGGTACAGCTTAGGTGGACTCATTGACAATGCCGGAAATGACAGTTACAACGCGACTCAATACTGCCAGGGAGCCGGAATTCATCTTGCTGCCGGCGTTCTGATCGACAAGAGCGGCGACGACCGCTATGGATCACGATTTGGGCCAGGTCAGGGCAGCGCACACGATTTGGCCGTCGGCTTTTGCTACGACGGGTCCGGCGATGACCAGTATACAATTTCCGGTGGCAACGGAATGGCGATCACTAACAGTGCGGCGCTATTCATTGATCGAGTTGGCAACGATCTCTATGCATGGAATGATCCGACATTTGGTCCGGGCGGTGTCAGACCTGCACGCAGTTTCGGCAACCTGGGAGTATTTATTGACGGTGAGGGAAAAGACGTGTACACAGCGCTGGGGGCTGATTCCACTCTGTGGACGCAGGGAGTGTTCGGGCTCGCATCCGACATTGCTCGAGACTCTACCACTTCGCGTGAGGCTGACCCAGAGGTAGTTCTGAATCCATCGGACACCCTGCGAAACATAGAGGAACTTTTCCGCGAGGCATCCCTCTGGGAAGTTACGGATAATC
>CAZVXJ010000434.1:0-2489 GCA_964631675.1 uncultured Alphaproteobacteria bacterium | reverse complement strand
GACTACTTCGGCAATTCCTTCTTCAGATCGCCCGACGACTTTTAGCCCCGGCGCAACTTGATCAATCGCCTGGTGATGGTGCGAGTTTACATTCACAAGTGGCGACTTGAAAATTTTCGCCGCCCGGCATTCATCATCGAGTTGAACCTGATGGGTCGGGATCCACGACGGGTCGCTTTGTGAGTGATGGACACTTCCGACAAACGATGGAATATCTTGGATCAGCGTGCCGCCCAACGCTACATTCACAAGCTGAAGCCCACGACAGATTGCCAACACAGGTTTGCATTGATCCATCACGGCTACAAAAAGCGGGAGCTCGAACACATCGCGTTCTGGGGCAATTGGATTTCCGTGCGGATAGAGAGCCTGATTGTAATACATGGGATGAATGTCATCCCCGCCGGTCAGCAGCAGACCATCAATCAGGTTGGCAAATTCTTTCAATACTTCGATAGAACTGACATGCGGCAAGAGCAGCGGCAATCCACCTGCCGCTTCAATTCGCCGTGCATAGTTAAGATCACCAAAGACAATATCCCCCGTTTTGCAGAAGTCCCGCCTGTCGGATGGACCCGCGTAACCAGGAGAAATACCAATTACCGGTCGAGTCTTACGTCCCTGCCCATTCGTGCTTCCGTGTCCATTCATCGTGTTCATTTCATCGAGTACCATAATATTGTGATGCATCCCGCAATTAGGCAATACCAACCAAAAGGTCTGATGACTCGCCGCTCGAGAAGCTTCAATAGCCACCAGATAGCCACATAGCCAACCAGAGCCGCTACGACGCCTCCCGTCAGATAAACCAGCCATTCATGATTGGAAAGGCCCTCCAAGTCATCCAACTGCAGACTGGAGGCGCCCAAAATCGCCGGAATGGCCATTAAGAATGAGAAATTCGCAGCATCGGGAGCTTTAATCCCGCGAAAGATGCCGACTGCGACAGTTGAGCCAGATCGCGAAACTCCCGGCAAGACGGCTATTCCCTGGGCAATTCCAATAAGTAGGCTATCCACAAATCCGATCTTGTTTATCGTCTTCGTACCGGCACGGAATGACCCCGCTACGAGAAGAATTGAGCCTGTAAAGATCCAGCCCATGGCCGCTGCCATCGGCGACGAATACAGATTTTCTACCCAATGTTTTAGTCCAAATCCGATGATTGCCGTCGGGATCGAGGCAATCGCAATCATGCCTATAATCTTTCTGGCATCCGCACCGTTCTCGCGATTTGCTATTGCGCTCATAGCGAGTCCTGATATTCGCTCGCGGTAGTAGATAATCACTGCTACCAGTGTACCCAGGTGAATGAACACATCAAAGGCCATCAGTGATTCCTGGTATCCAAGCAGCGCCTGCACAACAACCAGATGGCCGTCACTGGAAATCGGCAGGAATTCGGTGATCCCCTGCAGAATTCCCAGAAGTATCGCGTCAAGGAAGCTCAACCGAAACTGCTATTTAGTCACCCGCAGAGCGCCGGATCTATACTGGAGAATTCGAGCAGACCGATTCTCTCTGCCATAACGAAAATCGGCTTTCAATACCTGGCCTTCGAAACCGGGCAATTCAGTCAGCGTCTTCATCAACCCTGACCGGTCACTATCACCGTGTGAAAGGGTAGAGCTGACCAAACTGGCGGCATCCAGCGCGAGCAGCTCCCATTCACTTAACTCGCGTCCGACGACCTGCTGATAGGGCACCACAGCACTGTCTAATGCGAAGGCGACCATTGGCGCTACAATATACATGCCCTCAGTAATGCGGTTTTGTCTTGCAAGCGCATCCGGATGCAGCCACCCGGAGTTGCCGCAAAGTACCCAGTCTCGATTCAGGTTTCGAACTTGACCTGAGTAGCCATCTATCTGGTCGGATTGCAGGACAAAGAAGAGCGCGTCACGACCGGAGCTAGTCGTCTTCTCACCTGGTGAGCTCGGTTCGGTTTCCGTTGATTCCGCGGTGGACAGGTCACCAAATATTTGCGTCAGATCACGAGCCGCAACGTCCAGTTTCTTGCCGCTGTTACTCAAATTTGTCAGGCGGCCAAGTTCGCGGCGTATGTTCACGGCTCTGGCAGGATAGAGAGCTTCATAGGTCTCATCTTGCTTAAGTATCTCAAAAGTGTGCTGGAATCCCTCACTCATGGCCCAGCCGACGTCCGTTTCCGGTGCAACTACCAATGCACGATCGCAACCCAGTTCCTTCACACAAAATCGCGCAAGCTCCTCAGCTTGCGCTTCTCTACTTGGCAGTAGTTCGAAGAGATAGTTGCTCAAGTGCGAAAAAGACCTTGCATCACTCGTGAGCTTGAGCACGGGAACCTTGTATTGACTGGAAAGGAGTGTAACCGCCAATGCAGATCCTTCGTCGCCGGCAATTGCAATCAGCAGAATGCTATCCTCTTGCATGAGGCTGGTAGCTGCACGCAGCGCGCCATAAGGCGTTGACACAACGGCTACCGTCAAATCGAAAGGTTCTGCCGGATC
>CAZVXJ010000433.1:0-2500 GCA_964631675.1 uncultured Alphaproteobacteria bacterium | reverse complement strand
AAGAAGGCCAACCTCTCGCCGTGATTGTGGCTTTCGAAGAGTACCAGTATTTGCGCGCGCTGGCTTTTGATGAAGCCCAGCGACACCAGGCTGGTTGGTCGGCCCTAGAAATACTGCTGCAAGATATGCATACGCGTGGAAGCCATTACACGTCCACTGAGATCGAAGCCGAAATCAGCGCGGCACAGGCCGAGGTGAAGAAAGCGCGACATGATCGTCGCAGTCATTGATAACCGAGATGAGGACGTGACAAGAGACCCGCATCTGACCGAGCAGCTGCGTACGCGTGGCGTCCAGACTGTCACCGTGCAGCACTTCATCGACCATTTGATGAGCGAGCATGGAGAGGAGGCGTGGGATGTCTGACACTGCCATCCGCGTCGAGAATCTCAGCAAGCTCTATCACATCGGTATCTCCAGCAGCACCACGACACCACTTCGTCAAGTCTCAGTACAGGCCTACGCGACGCCCTCACCGCGCGCTTGCGCGGCAATCCAAAATCCAATCCAATATCCAAAATCCAAAATCCGACGAGCTTTGGGTTTTGCGCGACGTCTCCTTCGAGGTCAAACGTGGCGAGGTGGTGGGTAATACTTTGTTGTCACTCAGGACGAGTATCGGCACATGAAAACAGATCGTGATTCTCGCCAAGGCTGGTTGATCCTCAAAGGTTTGTCTAGGTCGCCAGACACTACGCGCTTGATTATTACTCTCTTGGCTGTCATCTCTTGCATCATCACACCACAGTCAATAGGCGCTCAATCTGAACGCCCCTGGACTCAGCCTGTGATGATTGCTCAAACAAAGGGGCAACTCTCCGCAAGCACATTGATCGCCGACGATTTTGGGCGGCTGCATCTGTTCTACCCAGAAAAGCCGGACGAGAGCCAGACCGGCTCCATTAACTATGTGCAGTGGGACGGTACCAACTGGTCCCAACCTATTGACGTGATTGTCGACCCAGAGTCTACTATGCCAGACAGCATCCGTGCCGTGATCGATGCAAAGCAGATTGTGCATCTTGTATGGCATGGCGGGAACAACACCTTGCGGTATGCTTCGGCACCACTAACCGGAGTAGGTTCAGCCAAGATATGGAGCGCCCCCCAAACAATCGCATCCGCGATTGGCGCGCATGATGTTTTGATCGGCCCTGATAGTAGGCTATACGTGGCCTATGCGACCTGGCCGGAGATGGGCACCATCTCGATCATTAGCAGTGAAGACGGAGGCGCGTCGTGGAGTACACCGGTGACAGCTGCAGTGACACCGCCTGACACTGTGCCGCATGAGATCCGATTGGCGAAGGATGGCTCTGGACGGCTTCATCTAGCCTGGACGACCTATCAACTTCCCGACGGATGGCCGGCGATTGGCGCGTTTTATGCCCGGTCTTTGGATAACGGAGAGACCTGGACCTCAGCCCGACAGATGGCGTCCCCTTATCATGGACAGATCGGCGTAGGCACATTAGATGACAGCGAAGTGCATCTTGTCTGGCGCAGCAATATCGGGGGCGATGGTACTTTCCATCAGCGCTCTACAAATGGAGGCACTACTTGGCTGAAAGCGAATCGCTACGACGACAAAGGAGGATTCTCAGGTCTGCCTTCTTTTGCGGTCGATTCGTCTGGGCGCATGCACTACGTGATCGGCCCTGGCTATCATGCCAGCTGGGACACCGATCGCTTAAGTACATATACGGACGTTGTGACCCCAGGGGTGCGGAACTCGGCTGCAACGAGTAACGGCGAGCAGGCTGCTATGGCGATCACGTCCGGGAATCAGTTACATGTGGTTTTTGAAACGGACTTTACTACCTTGTGGTATACTTCCAAACAGTTGGGTCTGCCTCCCATGCCCACTCCCACCGCAGTCAGCACTCCAACCAGCCAGATCGATTCGTCGACGCCAGTTGCTGTCCCCACGTACTCTGCGACACCTGTGACGACAGCGATCCCAACCCCCTTTACATTTTCTGGCAGCGCTAGGGATTCTCAAGTGTCTTCCTCGTTTGCCCTGATCTTTGGGATCATTCCTCCATTGCTTCTCGTGGGCATTGTGGTTGTCATCGTCCTCATGAGGAGGAAGAGTTAATGCTGGTATCTTTGCACGAGCTTTACCATGGCCGTGAATTGCTCTGGATGTGGGCTCTTCGAAGTGTGAAAAGTCGCTACCAACAGACCGTGCTCGGCGTAGCGTGGGCGATTCTGCAGCCGCTTGCCCTCACCACAGTTTATACAATTGTGTTTTCGCTGATTCTCAAAATCGACACAGGTGATATTCCGTATCCCCTATTCGTCTATGCCGGGTTGTTGCCATGGAGTCTTTTCGCAAGCGCCGTGTCGTCCGGTATACCCAGCATAGTTCAGAACATGGACCTGATCACGAAGATCTATTTCCCGCGCGAAGTGCTGCCAATTGCATCCTTGGCTGTTCCCATGGTTGACTTCTTCGCAGGAATGTTGGTACTCAGTCTGTTGATGGTGCTATATTCCG
>CAZVXJ010000432.1:0-2504 GCA_964631675.1 uncultured Alphaproteobacteria bacterium | reverse complement strand
AGCACGTTCCACGGAAAAGACCATAGAGGCCGAAAAAGTGCGAGGCGAGTCTGCATCACCAACAGAGAGTGCGTCCACTGCCAAGTCGAAACCTCCTATTCCTCCTCGTCCGCAGAAGCAAGATGCACCCAAGAACTCGGGAAAAGAAGAGATCAAAGCGTCCGCCGGAAAAAAGTCCGCGGCAACGCCGAACAAGTCCACAAAGACTGGCCAAGTAGAAGCATCGGAGATTCGTGAGATCAAAGCAGGGAAGCCCGAGTCCGTCAAGTCAACGGAAGGCGAAGCATCTGAGAAGATGACCGACAAGAAGCCGATGCCTTCGACACCTGACAAGACCTCCGTCGCTAAACCCAAGCAACCGAGCACTGATTCCGCTGAGTCGAAAACCATCGAAGTAACCTCTGCCGGCGCGACAAAAAGAGCTGAGGCAGCACCAATTTCCGCCTCACCGGAAAAGTCGACTCACGTGGTCGAGAAGTCTATGCCAAAACCGGAGTCAGTTTCCGCGGAAAAACCTTCGACGGCATCCTCAACTCAAGCCGGAGCAGCGCCCAGGACCTCAGAGCCTCTCGCGGATCCCGGCAAGGGTGAACCGACAGGCGGGTCGTCAACGGGTGAATCCCCTAAGAAACTTGAGAAGGCAGAAACGTCGACGAAACAACCTCAACAAGCAAATTCAACCAGTGTGGAATCGTCGACGGCAACTCCCGGCGATTGGTTTATTCAAGTCGGGGCGTTTGGCAATCATGACAACGCCCAGAGGCTCGCCAGTTCTTTACAGGCGGCAGGCTATGGCGTGAAGCTGGTACCCAAGACGTTGGACGGCAAAGAACTTCTTCAAGTCCGAGTCGGCGGCTACTCTTCGAAGACCGAGTGCCAGCCGGTTGCGGACAAACTTAAAGGTCAGTTCAGCGTGCCTGCGGTGATTGTCACGGAATAGGACCGCAAATCAGTGCTTGCGAAAAGTCTCGCGCCGTCTTCATATGTGAAGGCGGCGCTCGTGTGTAGAATCTTTCGCACATCCACATATTCACATACTCCCTGAACCATGTCGACTCCCATGCTGAAGCAATATGCCGAAATCAAGACCCGTTATCCGGACGTGGTCTTGTTTTATCGCATGGGCGACTTCTATGAGATGTTCTACGAAGATGCTAAACTGGCTTCAGAGGTGCTTGGACTTACACTCACCCGTCGCAATCACGGGGTGGAGGGGGATGTGCCGCTGGCGGGTTTTCCTTATCATCAGCTCGACGGGTATTTGGCCAAAATGACTCGCGCCGGACACCGTGTAGCCGTGTGCGATCAAGTAGAAGATCCCAAGAAAGCCAAGGGACTGGTCAAGCGTGCTGTAACAGAGGTGGTTAGCGCCGGGACAACTTTCTCAGATTCTTCGCTCGTCGATACGAAGAATAATTACTTGGCAAGTGTGCTGCTCGATGAAAACCAGGCTGGGCTGGCCTATGCCGATGCGACGACCGGCGAGTTCTTTACCGGCGTGCTGCGATTGTCGGAACTGGCTTCGCGGATGGGCAGCCTTGAACCCTCTGAGATTCTGTGTGCCGCTGACCAGAAAGAAAAACTCATCGAACTCTTGGGGCGTGAAGCTGCGGCGATCACCTCGCTGCCAAGGTGGCATTTCACCGAGGAATCCGCCGTCAAGACGCTGACAGGGCACTTCCGTGTTTCTAATTTGAAAGGCTTTGGACTTGGCGATTTGACGCTTGCCACCAGTGTAGCGGGTGCCCTCGTTCAATATCTCCGCTCTAATTTGGTCGATCGAAGTGATGTACTGCCCGATTTGCAGGTGTTTGTTTCAACCGGCGAACTGATCATCGATAGCTCGGCCCGGCGGCACCTGGAGCTAGTGGAGTCAATTTCTGGAAACCCGAGAGCAACTTTACTTTCGGTGATTGACAGGACTCGCAGTGCCCCGGGGGCGCGGTTGCTCCGGCGTTGGCTTCTTGCGCCGCTCACACTAATGCCCGAGATAACCTGGAGACAGGATTGTGTTGCAAACTTCGTTGATCAACCTTCGCTGGCAACAGCTGTCGCTGACTGGCTGAGTGGATCCGGCGACCTGCAGCGGCTGCAATCTCGCCTGACAACGCATCGTGGAAGTCCGCGAGATGCCGGCGGCATCCGCACTCTGCTTTCACGTCTGCCCAAGCTGCGCGAAATTTTTGGAGCTTATCAGACTGGGGTTCTGCAACGACTCATCGACGACCTCGCACCGATTCCCGAGCTGGTAGAATTCCTGAAAAATGCTCTCGCGGATGAACTCCCGTTGAATGTGAGTGACGGCAACTTGATTCGCGAGGGGTTTTCTCCGGATTTGGATGAACTTCGGAATGTGAAAAAACATGCCAATCAGTGGATTCTTGATCATCAGATGGAGCAAAGAAATGCCACGGGCATTGCCTCACTCAAAATCAGTTACAATCGGGTATTTGGCTATTATATCGAGATTACAAATCCGCACAAAGAGAAAGTCCCGCCAGGAT
>CAZVXJ010000431.1:0-2514 GCA_964631675.1 uncultured Alphaproteobacteria bacterium | reverse complement strand
CGGTACCTTCGCCGGTCTGCGCATCACCAATCAACGGTTGATGGTCTTCGACCACATTTGCGACGTCAATGAGACGCACATTCGAACCCTCGACAGACACTTGAGCCAGACCTTCGGGCGAGACAATCGGGAGGATGTGCTGGATCCCAAGTCTTTGCTGCGGCGTATCAATGAACCCCGCATTACCGGGCGTGGATGCTTCGAGAAACGTCAATGTAGACACCCATAATGCATTTCCGGTCGTTTCCAGCACCTGCAATAGTGAAACATCGTGTGCGCGGAGCCGTTCCGGGTCCACTTGCACTTGGAGCTGTCGGTCGCGCAATCCCCAGATTGCAACATTGCTTACGCCGGGCACGCCCATCAAGCGCGGCGCAATCGTCCAGCGCGCAAGCACCGACATCTGGATGAGGGATAGCTCCTTGGAAGAAAGTCCGACGAGCATCACGCGGCTCGTCGCCGATTTGGGCTGAAGCATCGTCGGCGCTTTTGAAACATGGGGCAGTGCAAACGCCTGCGTGAGACGTTCCGCTACCAATTGCCGCGCGCGGTAGAGGTCAGTCCCGGGCTCAAAAAAGAGCACGATGGATGACAAACCCGGCACGGATTCGGACCGAATGGCTTCCAACCACGCGACGCCGTTGAGCAAATCCTGTTCCAACGGAACCGTGATGAGGGCTTCGACTTCCTCCGCGGAGAGTCCCAATGCCTCGGTTTGAATCTCGACATACGTTGGCGAGAACTCGGGCAGCACGTCAACCGGCATGGCAGACAGGCGAATGACACCGAAAGCGACAAGCACTACAGCAATGATGAGGACGAGGAAACGATACTGAAGGCTTGTTTTAATGATCCATTGCATATTTACCCCCTCTATGATTCTTTCCCGATCATGTGGCGAGTACGACCAATCCTTTAATTCACAACTACAGGGACAGAGATGGACTCGGTCAGCTCTTGCTTTTTTGACATCCGCTCAATGTAGTCACCACCGCAAACAAAATAGTATCAAACTCCATCTCATCCTCATCTTCCACGCATTCGTTAGAGTCTTGATCTTCCGAGTTTTTTGCGTGATTCGATATCAGGTGCGCCGCAAACACTTGGCGTGCGGCATATTCCTCGATTAACTCTACTGTGGTCTGCGAAGCTATGACTTGCGCGATCCTTGCTTGTGATCGGGGCGACGCTTTCGCCGCCATCTCTTCAAGCTCCTCAACGTTATCTGCCAATTCTGCTTCCACTTGAGCGAATGCATTGTGAATCGTCTCGTCATACGGTACAGAGACAATCTCATTCACCTTGGCAAGCTCTATCTTGTATCCTTCCAGCGCCAACATTTGAGCGGAGGTATCGCCTCTGACCTGTTCCACTTCGCGAATTCTCTCTTCCGCAAAATCGAGATGCAGTTCTAACTTGGCAAGCTGGCTCGGCGCAAGCGCAATTTGGACCGCCTCATAATTTCGCTTGATGGGATACAACCATGTTTTCGGGTTCGCGTCTTGCGACAGATAAACCGCACACCACAAGATCAAAATACACGCGCCTGCCCCTGCAAGCACCATGCCCATGAAAAAGGTTCCGTGAAATGGATCTCTCGAAATAATATCAATCGCGCGTTGTACAGCAGGAGGCGATGGGTTTTCAACCTCCATCGCCTCTTTATAAATTTCGGATAGTTCCTTCAGGTCGAATTCGTCTTTCATTCTTCCTCTCTACCTATAGAGACGAATTCAACTCTTTATTTGCAACACGAGTTTTGAACTCTCGGGGACGAGCTTTCGTGTCACCAGCCCATTTCCCCGAGCGTGCGTTTCAATTTGCACAGCGCCCGTGACTTGATCATCCGCACGCTGTCTATCTTTAGACCCGTTCTCGCAGCCAGCTCTGCATCGCTGATATCGGGGTTCTCAAATAGCGCTGATACGATGATTTTTTCGTTTCCTGTCAGCCGTTCGAGCGCCTTGAGAAGCATATCTCGCTGCTCGATTCGATGTAGTTCGCCGTTGCATGGAATCTGCTCTTCGGCAAGCGCACTCGCGGGATGACTGCGCCTCACAAGGTCTATCGTCCGATTGCGCGCACACGTAACGAGCCATGCCGCGAGGCATGACGGGTCTCGCAGGGTAGGCAACTTTTGAAACAGGATACGAAAGACATCCTGCATCACGTCCTCAGAATCCGATTCTGTCAGCCCCGCGTGACGCGGCACGGAATACACCAGCCGCGCATAGCGATGCACGAGTTCAGCCCATGCTCTTGCATCTCCCTTTTGGCAGCACCGAATGAGGTCAGCGTCAGAGTGAACCGTTACCTCTTGGCTCGGTTGAAAGAGCGGCGCGCGAAACTTTAGCCCCAGTGCGAGCTTTGACATAGTGTTCAGCGTTTGAGTGGTTGGCTGATGTGCCATGATCCTGCTTTTAATCTGAATGGAATTTGCGGAACCTAGTCATACAATACAGCGTCAATGTCACAGAATGGAGGTTAAAGATGATGCTACGATTCGCTGATCAC
>CAZVXJ010000430.1:0-2516 GCA_964631675.1 uncultured Alphaproteobacteria bacterium | reverse complement strand
GAGGTTCTCGTGCGTATTCACTTGCTGCCGATCCTCTTCCTGCCTGCTTTGCTTTTCTCTTCTCTTGTTACACATGCTGATTTGGTGATTAATGACATCCGTCCCTGGCGAGGAACCACCGGAGTTTCCGAATCCTATCCCAGCGAGGTCACTCTATACAATCACAGCACTTCCAGCATCAGTCTATCCGGTTATGAGATTCAAGCCGTTGGCGATACCTTTCTCACGGTGCCTTTGCCTGCGTGGATTCTTCCTGCGGGTTGCTACTTGGCGGTTCGGTTCGGTGGCGATGAAACTGAGGATTCAGATTTCCTTGATGACAGCATGGGCATCTATGAATGGGCTGACGTTTGGGGATCGCTCGTTCGCGAAGCCGGAGAAATGGGTTTGTTCTATGGTGAAAGCATGATCGACTTTGTAGCGTGGGGGGTTGACTCTACTTCGTTCGGGCCGCTCTATGCTCAAGCTGTGCCGTCGCTCTGGCCTGCCGGACAGTACGTTAACTTATCCGCAATGTGGGGATTCGCTTCCATCGGCCGTATGCCTTCAGGATATGACACGGATTCAGCGGTTGAGTGGATTGAACTGGAAATGACTCTGGACGAGCCAATAAACCCGCACACGCCGCTCCAGTATGAGCCACCCGACGGATCGTTGCTGTTCGCTCCTGCGACATTTATCTGGAGGAGCTTGCCTGAAGCGACTGAGTATCATTTGCAATTAGCCAATGACACCGCGTTCACCATTTTGCTGCTTGACACGGTCCTCACGGATACCAGCCTGATTGGAGTCGTCACTCCGGAGAGCCTGTACGTCTTTTGGCGGGTGATTCCCGCCTTGGCCAACAGTAACTTTCCGGCAGCAGTTTGGAGCTATGCTCAATCCCTGAGTGCTGCATTGCCGCCGCAGAACGGCCCAGACATTACGATAACCACAAGGTATCAGCACAAAGACACGCGGATGCTTTGTGTGTGGAATGCCAAAGAAGATCTGGATACATGCCTACGAAAAAATCAGAATGGCAGTTGCATCAATTTCAGGCCACTGGCAGCGCGAAAACCTCGCCCAGGCTGCATCCAAACCAGCAACCAAAGAGCAGCAGGACCATGGGACAACGCACATCCGGAGGACTCTGTTCATGTATTCAATTGCGCACATTGCAATAACTATTGTGTGCGAGCCAGCATCCAAATGGTCAACCACCACTACGGCGGAAATCTCACGCAGGACGAAATCTCGGTCAGAACTTGGCGAGATGTTCATCCGGGTCCCGAGGGTGATCTTGGGCATGCAATCGGCGGCGGCTTGGCCGATCGCATGCTGGCCACATATCGATGGGCGATGTCAGGGAATATGGGGATCAGTGTTCGCTTTCTGCTTCCGCAAAACGTGAATGCTGACCGCACTGCATTGGATGCAGCCATGACTGCAACAAAGCCCGTAATCGGCTGTTTCCGCATGAAAATACTCCGCGCAACTAGTCAACACGCGGTTGTCGTGAATGGTTTTGTTACGGAGGAAAGAAGAGTCAGAGGCAATCAGCGAGTTAGTATCGACTTCCTTCATTTTGCAGATCCTATTCCAATGCGCCACAGAAATCGGTGGCATAAAGCATCAGACACATTTGTTAACTGCAATGACTCTTGCCAGATGGTTTATTTGCTGCCAAATGGCGATATTACCGCAACTGTCAACGAGTTTTTTGGCGGGGATGCAGATGATGACGGTGTAGCTGATTTCGACGAGGTGCTGGGGAATAGTAGTATTCCGCAACCTTCAGATCGTGGATTTCAGTGTTCAGCCATCCGTGCGGACACTGATGGAGATGGCATTTCTGACAAAGACGAGATTCGTAGCTATACTTTTCACTTCGCGCACCACGCCGCTCATCCTAACCAAGCCGTTCCCAATCGACACCCGTTCGAGTACATGCGGCTCAATTTTCCTGACATCGATGAAGACGGGCGTCGTGCCGAGCGAGACACCGACTCCGATGATGACGGCGCCTTTGACAACGTCGAAGATTGCAATCGCAATGGAAATTCTCCGGAGAATCGTCTGTGCGGAAACCGCAACGGCAGAGAGACTTGCGTCTATGATCCGGCGCATCGTCCGCCGCAGGAAAACCGACGCCGCGCCTGTCTCCCCTCCGGCGGCGGCATTGCCGATGCAGGCGTGACGGAATTCGTGATCAACATTCCTGATGAACTCGGCATAATCGATGTAGACGTATCGCTCACGATAGATCACCCGCGAGCGGAAGACCTCGATATTTCGCTCATCTCGCCGTTTGGCACGGAAGTCGAACTAACCTCGGACAACGGCGGCGAGTTCCCGGATTACCACAGCACTGTTTTCGCCGACGAAGCAGACTCACTCATTATCGAGGGCCATGCTCCGTTTTTAGGCTCTTATAGACCGGAAGGTTATCTGTGGAGTTTTGACGGTGAAAATGCGATTGGCAGCTGGACGGTGCGTATTGTGGACGATGCCCCCGGTGAGCAGGGATCATTGTA
>CAZVXJ010000429.1:0-2516 GCA_964631675.1 uncultured Alphaproteobacteria bacterium | reverse complement strand
GGCATTGGATTTGGGGTGCAGACGATGGCAGGCCGGGAAGCTTGATTTCGTACTTTGAGTTTGATTCCCAGCGAATGAATCGTGCCAGAATCGGTGTCGGTCAAACACACCACTTTGCACTTGCTGTCAAAGATGAAGACGAGCAGCTTCAGTTTAGGGAAAAACTTCTCTCGGCCGGAGTGGGCGTATCTCCTGTGATGAACCGTGTCTACTTCAAGAGCATCTACACGAGTGACCCCGACGGCCATATTGTAGAGCTTGCAACCGTGGGTCCGGGATTTACAGTCGACGAGAGTGCCGAGTCGCTTGGATCAAAGCTGATGCTACCACCATGGCAAGAATCAAATCGAGCAAAAATCGAGGCCACGCTCAAACCTATAACTGTGGAGTATGTCTCTCCATGACAGGAATGCCACCGACCGGACCACATGCCCGAGCGAGGGTACTTCATGCGGGGACCCCGCTGGAAAATTCTCGACTGGCCGTGATTCTGCTCCATGGCAGAGGAGCAACAGCGGAAGATATTCTATCACTTGCAGAAGAACTGGATATTGCTGAAGCTGCCTATCTCGCACCACAGGCCACTGGATTTACGTGGTATCCGAATAGTTTTCTGGCGCCCGTGTCGCAGAATGAACCCTTCCTGTCATCCGCAATCGGGGTCGTTCATCACCTGATTGATAGTTGTGCGCGTGCCGGAATCCCGCAGGACCGTGTCGTGATCGGGGGGTTTTCCCAGGGTGCTTGCCTGGCTCTGGAATCCGCCGCGAGATTCGGCAATCGGTTCAGGGCAGTGCTTGCGTTTAGCGGCGGGCTGATCGGGCAGGAGCTTCAAACACAATCCTATGCGAAAACCCTTGCGCGTACGCCGGTTTTTCTCGGGTCCGATGAGCGAGATCCGTATATTCCCGCAGCGCGGGTTATGGAGAGCGCTTTGCAACTCGAAGCGCTTGGTGCACGCGTCATCCATAAACTTTACAAGAATTTGGGTCACTCTATCAGTCGCGAGGAAATCCAAGTTGCCCAGGCGATGGTCCATGAGGTGGCTGCGGATGACTAGTGATTGCAATCTTTCTACTCCTGTTTCTCTGGATCCAATCTCGCTTTCACCAGCTGAAACCTATCGCTTACTGATCAGCGCGGTGATTCCTCGGCCCATAGCATGGATTGTCACACGCGGCCAGGATAACTCACTGAACTGCGCGCCTTTTTCGTTTTTCAACGCGGTTGGAGGACGGCCACCAATCCTGATGGTTTCCGTTGGTTCCAGAGGTGGAATTCCAAAAGATACTCTGCGCAATCTGCGTGAGTCCGGAGAATGCGTTGTGCACATTGTCACTGAGCCATTGGCTGAAAAAATGAACGCAACCTCTGCCGATCTGGCGTATGAAATTAACGAAATCGAGCTGGCCGAACTGCGGACGGCAGCATCGGATTCTGTGAGTGTGCCACGCCTTGCAGATGCAGCAATTGCCCTGGAATGCCGTGCAATTCAGTTTGTACCCGTTGCTTCCACGGGCTACACGATTGCATTGTTGGAGGTTCTGAAGTTTCATCTGCAACCGGATCTCCTCGCCCCGGACGGTCTGATAGATCCTGAAAAACTCTGCCCTATCGCCCGTCTCGGACGCAACCAGTACACCACTCTTGGAAGGGTCTTCGCCATGCGGAGACCCGGGGTCTGACCATTCTCCACTCTTGATGCCCATGAAGGGCGGGAGCATATCCCAGAGTCTTGCTGAATTCCACGGCAAGACTTTTTTCTTTTGACTTTCTCGTTTTAAGCTTTATCTTGACGCACATGACCGTCGCGCTGGCTTATCTCGCCGTCTGTGTCGTGTGGGGAACAACTTACCTGGCGATCAAGGTTGCTCTGGAAGGGTTTGACCCGTTCTTCATGGGGGGCGTTCGTTTCCTGATTGCAGGGTGCTGCCTTGTCCCGATTGTGTACATTCGACAATCGGTTTTCCCGCGCGACCGAAAGACACTGGCGTGGATTGTAATCTGCGGTCTGCTGCTACTGTCGGGAGCCAATGGTCTTGTCAATTTTGCCGAAGTTTATCTGGATTCCGGACTCACTGCGCTGACCATTTGCACCAGCCCGGCATGGGCAGCTCTGATTGGCGGGATATTTTATTCCAAGTCGGAGCGGTTGAGCTGGCAGTCACTCGCGGGAATTATAACTGCCATGGCGGGAGTATACGTGCTTCACCATGACAGACTTGATCTATCGAATGCACTTTGGGTCGGTGTAGCCGCATCAGTTTCCGCTCCATTCTTGTGGGCAAATGGATCTCTGTTGCAACGCAGGTTTGTCCACGGTGCCGATGCAATCGTTGTCACAACGCTTCAGTGCATTACGAGTTCATTCGCCTTTTTCGCGATTTCATGGTCGATAGGGGAATCGTGGATTCCGGAGCTTACTGCGCGAGTCGTCTGGTCCATGGTATTCCTGATACTGGCCGGTACAGTACTGACTTATGTCTGCTATGCCTATCTATTGAAACACGTGCCGG
>CAZVXJ010000428.1:0-2520 GCA_964631675.1 uncultured Alphaproteobacteria bacterium | reverse complement strand
CATTCGGTTTAGGGGAGAACAATACCACGATTACCACCGTGGATGCGGACGGCGTGATGACGGCAGCGATACAGGAACTGGCGAAGGAGAACGACAAATTACAATTGACAAACGGCAAGTTAGAAAAAGATGTTGCGGAATTGCGAGCAATTGTGCAATCGATGATCGCAGCTAATCAGAAAACCATGAAAGAAGAAAAATAACATGAACCACAGATTTTATGTTATCCTGATGCTGCTCGCGCTCTGCGCGAGTGTTGCGCTTGGACAGATCAGCTCCGGCGGCACACCGAAGAGTTTTGAGTCGCCGCTCTTGGCTGCAATCCCGACAGTTACTCTCGAACCGCTCGACAATGCCGTGCTCACGGCGGAAGCGGAAGCGAATGAAGTGCAGGCGGCAGTGGCGGGAGAGTCCATCCCCTATTATTGCGCGCGGCCGGTGGAAGTTTCGCTGAATTTGAATAACTCCGGACGTTGGGAAACACTCGCCGACGGTTCACGCTTATGGAGGTTGCGTGTTGCTTCGCCGGGCGCAGGGTCGCTGTACCTGCTCTACGATCGGTGGTGGATTCCCAAGGGAGCTTCACTGTTTCTGTACAACGACGATCATTCCGTGCTGCTGGGTGCGTTCAATGCCGCGAACAACAATCCGAAAGACAGCACCAATGCCACGAGCCATATTCCCGGCGATGCACTGACTCTTGAATATTATGTTCCTGTGGGCGTATCGGTCGGCGAATTATCCGTCGCCCGCGTGCTGCATGAGTTTCGATCGCCGCGCTGGCACCATGAATCGCCTCTGGATACCTTTAGCCAAGCGATGTCGTGTAACGTGAATATCAATTGCGTTGAAGGCAACGCGTGGCAAGTCGAGAAGAAAGCAGTTTGTCTGCTCTTTATGCCCGGCGGCGGCACTTGCAGCGGCGCGCTCATTAACAATACCTACAGCAATGGCCGGCCGTATGTACTCACCGCCAAACATTGCTATCCGGTCGGAGACGATTCCTGGTGGGTGGCACGCTTCAAATATGAAAGCCCGACTTGCGCCAACGCCGACGGTCCCTACAACTTCACGCTCACCAATGCCTACGTACGCGCGCGCTGGGAAATTACAGATTTCTTGCTGATCGAATTTCTTCAAGCGCCGCCCTTGAGTTACGAACCCTACTATGCCGGGTGGAACCGCTCGGGAGCTGCGGGAGCATGGACCTGCACCATTCATCATCCCCGCGGCGACGTGAAGAAAATCAGCCATGACTACGATACGCCCGCGATCACCGATTGGAACGGCAACTATTGGGGCTATCATCTAGGCGTGCACTGGGATTCGGGCATCATCGAGTCGGGATCATCTGGCGGGCCGCTGTTCAATCAAAACGGTTTGATTGTCGGACAGTCCCGTGGCACCCCCCCGTCCACATGTCCTTACGACGATCAGGAGGGCATTTACGGCTGGCTGTACTGGTCCTACTATGGATTTGAAGGCAACGGGCCGGATGAGCGGCTGCGCGATTGGATTGATCCCACGTTCAGCGCGGTCGAGACTCAGCCCGGCTGGTTTGCGACCCCGCCGGTTAATGACAACTGCGAGGGCGCGATTACTGTTGGTCCACTTCCGTATCACGACGACGGCTACACCTATTTTGCCGATACAGAATTCAATAATTGTTCTGGACAGGGCGACTCGAAGCAGGTGTGGTACCGCTATATTGCGCCGGCGGGATGTCAGCAGATTGTGACCGTCGATATGTGCGGGTCCTCCTTTGATACGCAGCTTCAGATTGTGCGCGGAACGTGCACACATGTTTTTGAAAATATGGGCTGCAATGATGACGGACCGCCCTGTTTCGGCGGACTGCCGCCCAGTCAGGCTCGCCTCACTTTTACGACTATCCCCGGTGAAGAATATCTGTTTATGATCAGCGGTTATTCAATGGCGGCGGGATATTACTACATGTCGGTCACCAGCACGCAGGTCACTCCGATCAATGACAACAACTGCAATGCCGTCGCGATCAATTCGATCCCGTTCAACTATAACGGCTCGACCACCTGCGCGACTGACGGCAGCACACCGCTTTGCAGTGTTCCGCCGTACAATGCGCGTGACGTTTCTTTCGCGCTGAATCCGGCATCGAGCGGCACGCTGCGCTTCTCCACCTGCGGATCCAATTTCGACACGATGCTCGAACTCTGGATTTCCGATCAGTCTTTTCCCGGCTGCGACCGCGCGTGGGAATTTGTCGCCTGCAGTGATGATCACGGCTTCACGTGTCCGGGCAATCCCGGCGCATCACTGATGGAAGTGAATGTGATCGGCGGCCGCTCCTACCGTTTGGATCTGGACGGCTCGATGAACGCTTCAGGAAACTACGTCCTGAATGTGACCGGAGTGTCTCCCGGTGACGACTGTCCCGGCATCGGAATTTTTTCCTTACCCTACACCGCCAGCGGCTCGACACAGTTTTCCAGCGATGACAGTCCCGGCGGATGCGGCGGCTTGGGCGTGGGAGTTCCGGAC
>CAZVXJ010000427.1:0-2522 GCA_964631675.1 uncultured Alphaproteobacteria bacterium | reverse complement strand
ACGAAAAAAGTCCACGAAGATCGCGGGTTGATCCGGTATTTGATGCGCCACCAGCACACCACGCCGTTTGAGATGGTCGAATTCAAGTTCCATGTCAAGTTACCCATCTTTGTCGCGAGGCAATGGATTCGGCATCGGTCGGCCAATGTGAATGAATATTCTGGCCGGTACTCGGTGATGAAAGAGGAATTCTACGTTCCCCGCCCTGAAGATATTCGCCCGCAGTCGTCGAGCAATCGACAGGGGCGCTCCGACGAGATGGCACCGGCCGAGGTTCAGCAAAAGTTTATCGAGTACGTCAATCGAACTCAGCGCGAAGCCTATGCGGCGTACAATGGGTTTCTGGACGCCGACATAGCCCGCGAACTTGCGCGGATCAATCTGCCGCTTTCGATGTACACCGAGTGGTACTGGAAGATCGACCTGCACAATCTGTTCCATTTTCTGCACCTGAGACTGGATCGCCACGCCCAGGAAGAGATCAGAGTGTACGCTGTGGTTATGGCCGAGATGGTGAAGGCCGTGGCGCCGGTGGCGTATGAGGCCTTCGAAGATTACCGGCTCCGTTCGGTATCTCTCTCGCAACCGGAACTGAACGCATTGTCCGGTCTTTTGAGCGGATACGAGCCGACACTCGAAGAACTCACGTCGCACGGGCTGTCCAAGCGTGAGGCGACCGAGTTCTTGGATAAACTGGCGACCCTTCGCACACAATCTTCTACTAAGAAGTAATCTTCTTACTCTCCGTCGCCCTCTGCGGTCAATTTGTGACCGATTCCGGAATGATTTTCCTTGACAAACGCAGTCTCAATTGCTATCGTTATTCAGTCGGAATGGAGCACACAGGCCCCGTCGCTTTGGTCAGCGGCGTTCGCACTGAAGTTTCCGACGAGTGTTCATTTGGACGACATAAACAGGTAACCGCAGGGAGTCGGCATGATCCATCGTTCATGCTCCCCAGACAATTCAAAAGATTTTCTCGCAGTGCGATACCACTCGTATTGGGATCGCGCCTGTTTTGTGCGCCCTGAATTTCGAAGACTCAATCATTCAAAAGATATCGGTACCGGGAGGGAGAACAGGGTTCGCGGGATGCAATAGTCATGCTGTTATGGCTATTTCTATCGTCTCACGGCTGGGGCGTCCAGCTCCACCTGTGAAGCTCGTGTGGTGAAGCGGAGACGTTTCACTGCCTCTTCAACGAAGAAGGGTTCGTCGGTCGCGGCGAACCTTTTTTCGTGTTCGGGCGCTGTATCCCTACCATGAACATCTCCTATTTTGTCAAGATTACCGTTGACGGACTCGATCCGCCTTTTATATTCCGAATACGAATAGGTGGGTTGTTGTGAGACTATGTCGGTCAATAGCAAGCGCAATCTTGAGCCTGTGTATTCTGCCCGCTTTCACAGAGGCGATGACAGAGTGCGAGCAACTTTGTTGCATTGAAGTTTGGCCGTCGGCAATTTCCGTGAATCACTGCAATACGCCGGTTGTAACAGCCGACTTCAGCGCAATGCATGACGAATGCACATTCGGCGGATTTAGCTATCGACTGATCTCGGGGCCCGGAGAAATCGACACTGTCAGTGGGCATTGGACATGCGATTTGAAGGTCGAGGCGCTAGATCCAGGGACATATACCGTAGTCGTCGAGGCCGTTTCCGGTGCGCCAAAGGCGTGTAGCGTGACCGGATCGTTGGTTCTGCAAATTATCAATAGGAAGCCCGAGCTCCTACCTTGGATCAAATCATGTGATGATACCGTTCAGAGAAGAGCGCTTGACACTCTGGACATGTATTGGCATGGTGGCGACCCTGATCCTTGTGATAAGACCCGTCCTTACCTTGAGTCGGTGACTCCTGAAACGGAGGGAAAGTGTTGGTTTGACGCGTTGGGCCGGTTCTACTTTGTGCCGGCCCGCACCGATTCCAACCAGACATTTCGATTTGTGTTCGCCATTGCCGATAGATTTGATACAAGCCGATGTGGATTTTCAGTTGTGGTCACTCCGGCCCCTGCGCCGTTTGACCTAAGAATCCCCGTAATCAAGAATGCGTTCGTTGGCCAGCCCGTGAAAGTGCCAATCCAGTTGGACACAGCTTCACAGGGTTTACTCGGATTCGATTTGTTGATCTGGTATGACAACTCACTTCTAACACTCTTGGGAGCAGACGTCTCTGACTCATCAAATCTCCTGGCGACCTGCGGCTGGGAATATTTCACTTACCGCTATTTTTCGTTTCCACCAGGTCCTTCAAACATAGGTCATGGATTGCGATTGGTTGGAATTGCAGAAACCGGCGCCAATCCCAATCATCCGACCTGCTATTCTCCTGCCACTTATCCGACGACGCTCGTCACGCTGTCACTGTTGGTCGCAAGCGACGCGACCCTCGAATGTCTTTTTCTCCCGATAAACTTCGTGTGGGGAGACTGTATGGATAACAGTTTGATTCCATTCGGCTATCCCCTTGGTGATACGCGCTGTCTGTCACTTGACGTTAGGGATTCGGCCGGCCAGA
>CAZVXJ010000426.1:0-2525 GCA_964631675.1 uncultured Alphaproteobacteria bacterium | reverse complement strand
TCACGTGCCGATGGCAATTTCTTGACAATGTCGTCTACAACATTGACGAGGCGGAGTACGCAGTTGCTGCGGATGCCCTGCGCCAAGGGTGGCTGCCCGGGGCAGACTTACTGGGTTCGACGAAACCACCGGGCATCGGCCTCTTGTATCAACTGTTCTTTGAAACTGCTGGCCGTTCACTCGCACCATTGCATATCGCGGGGGCGGTCTTCGTCATCGCAAGCGGCATACTACTAATTGAGCTCTCCGTCTTCTTGCTCGGCCTTCTTTCGGCTATTCCATCTGCGCTGCTCTTTTGGATTTTCACGCACACTTTTGGTCCTCCTTCCGAAATGCTGGCCCTGAATGTCGAGATACCGGAAATGTTCTGTGTATTGGCGTCGCTTGTCACATGCATTCGAGCAAGGTCAAAGCCGCATCTTGTCGGTGCCGGTGTCATGCTTGGACTGGCTGTGCTGTTCAGACAGAGCGCGATCTTCTTCCTGTTCCCGCTTATCGCACTCATTGGTTGGCGAATGGCGATGCCGATTCTCACCGGAGTGGTTCTTCCGTGGCTCCCTTTATTGTTCGTATATGGAGTAGGCGGCAAACTTGGCTGGGCAGTCGACTCGTGGGTTCGCTATCCGATTACCTACGCAGGGGATTTGGGATTTGCTGGGACACTCACAGCCTTGATTCTAAATGGTGTGGATTTCTTGCGCGACTGCTGGGCGGCCGCGCTACTTGTGTTTATCGGAACAACCTTCCTGATTCGCGATCGGGGAGTTCCGCGGAGATTACTGTGGTTTGCACTGCTCATTGCTTCGCTTCTTGCTCTTGGCAGTGGGTCGCGATATTTCGGCCATTACTGGATGCAGCTGTTTCCGGTGATGGCGTTGATCGGCGCGTATGCGTTTCAACAGTTGATCGGCCGGAGTCCGGTTTACAAAGTTGCCGCGCTGGTTATGGTCGCGAGTGGAATTGTGATGGCGGCGGTTCATTTTCCGCTTTGGTACAGCAATAACCCCGAGTATCCACCGCGCGGAGTTTCTGAGTTTGCGCTTGGCACTTCCCAAACCGAATTTGCATGTGCCGACCTGGCCCGAAATGCAACCAAGAATGATGCGACGATTCTGGTGTGGGGATATTGTCCGCAGATCTACTTTCATGCGCAGCGTCTCCCGGGTGTTCGGGACTATTTGTGCCACTACATTACGGGATATTCGCCGGCTGCATTTGATCCTGTTTCTGAGCGTGCTCCGCGCAATTCCGGGCACCCGCAAGCCGAGCAAATGTTCATTGAGGACATAAAGCTGCGCAAACCGGAGCTAATCTTTGATCTTGTCCAAGTGATGGATTACCAGTTTCCCTTCGTTCAATATTCCTTACAGTCTTATCCGCATCTGGCCGAATTTCTCAAAGCTAACTACGCACCTCATAGCAAAATTGGCGATGTGCACGTCTATGCACGCACAGACGCATCCCCCTCTGTTATCCCGTCTGACCTGCCTTCAGACTTTAACCCTTAGGACTCCATCCATGAAAGACCCGCTGATTGAAAAAATTCCTGAGATATCTCAGATCACGGATGAAAAACTCCGTACTAGAACGGTTGCCGTATTCAATGATGCCCTCACGCTGGGCGGGTGGAGCATCGAGGACCTGGATCGAATTCCATTTACCCTGCAGATTCCCAATAACCCGGTTAACTTACTCCGTCATATTCGCAGTGTTTGCCAGATTTCGCTGGCTACGGCCGACGTCCTGGAATTCATGTACCCTCAGTTTTTTCATATTGATCGTGATGTGCTTCGCAGCGGCGCCATTTTGCACGATGTGGGAAAGTTAGTGGAATACATGGAAACCGAGGGAGGTTTTCGGCAGAGCCCAAATGGAAAGTACCTGCGGCATCCATTTAGTGGTGTGGCACTGACTCTGAAACATGGTCTTCCTGCAGAGGTTCAACACATAGTCGCTACGCATGGTGTTGAAGGTAACACGGGATATCGCACACCCAGTGCCATGATCGTGCACTATGCCACCGCTATTGCGCTGGAACCACTTAAAGAACTGCTTTCCTGACTTACAATGAAGTTTCCTGCCGAACCATTTCGCATCAAAGTTGTCGAGCGCATACGCCAGACCACTCGTGACCAACGAGAGATCCTGCTGCGCAGGGCTGGATTCAACGTTTTTATGCTGCCTTCGGAAGCCATCTACGTTGATTTGCTTACCGATAGCGGAACGGGTGCCATGAGCGATCAACAGTGGGCTGGTCTCATGGTCGGTGACGAGAGCTATGCCGGATCGCGAAGTTTCTATCGCTTTGAAACGGCCGTTCGCGATATCACCGGATTCCCGTATGTAATCCCCGCGCATCAGGGTCGGGTCGCCGAGAATTTGTTGTTCTCCACAATCTGCCGACCCGGAACCATTATTCCCAACAACACTCACTTCGATACAACACGAGCCAATGTGGAAGCGAATCGCGGCGAAGCAGTTGACTTGGCGATTCCTGAAGCTCTTGAGCCGGGCGTACTGCACCC
>CAZVXJ010000425.1:0-2527 GCA_964631675.1 uncultured Alphaproteobacteria bacterium | reverse complement strand
AGCATGACTCCATAAACTGCCATCGAACTAAAGGCAAAGACGTAGAGCATGCCAATGTCAAAATCGAGCAGCTGCAGTTTGATCGTGCGGCCGAAGAGTTCAATGGGCGGCCCGAAGGGAATGACCGCAAAAGTAACAAACACAGGAAACATCGCAAAACAGGGCGCAATGGCGTGCAGGAATCGCAAACCGCGCGGCGGAAGAAAATCCTCTTTGAAAACCAGCTTTACAGCATCAGCAAGCGAGTTGATCAATCCCCAAAGGCGAATTCCGAAGATGGCAGCGCGATTTGCGCCTATACGGTCGGACATCAGGGCGCTCTGCTTGCGCTCCACCCACGTGAGAATGCCTGCGCCATTCAGAATGCCGAAGAAGATGGCTGCGATTTTTCCAACTATGATACCGATGTCGAGAAACATGTGCTTTGAGGGAATCAGTAAGCCGGGAGCGGTGACTTCGTGCGCACTTTTCTGTGTTCAGGCTCAGGCAGACCTGTGAGCATGCGCCCTGTCCATCCGAGACCCTCCCACGTCAGCCCCTTGAACCCGGGAATAGTTTCACCGATTGCGTCGAACAATTCATTGACTGTATCGTACGAATGATTCCGTCCGAGCAGCTTTCCGAGTGCCTTCCATACTTCCCATTCAGGGAGCGAAGAACCGGCCGGTTCAATGCACTGAGCCGTACGCTGCACCCGGCCCTGAAAATTTGTGTAAGTGCCCGCTCGCTCAGCCCACGCGGCAAGCGGAAGCACATCGTCGGCAATTGCCGACGTGGCATTGGCGTGAGTAGACAGGTAGAGCACATACGGACAATGCTGGTCAATCTTGTTCAGCTCTTTCGCTGTGACGAGTCTTGAAATGTCGTGATGAACGACAACCAACACCTCATACTCACCTTCTGCCGCAGAGACGAGAATATCATCGCCCTCCGTCTGGCCGGCGGCCAGCGGACGCAGTCCGAGTTCTTGGGCTCCACGGCGGTTAGGAGCCAGGTCTGATTTCATGAGAATATCATCCTCCTTGCCGTAGGTTTCCTTCGAGTGCTGCACATCCATTGTATGCACTCGCAAGTCTTCGGCAAAGAGTTTTTTCAACAAGTAAAGGTCTTCATTCGACGATTGAGCCGAGCCGAGTACGGCAATGCTCTTGGACCCGTGCTTATCCAGAGCCGCCTTTATCTTCACACTGGCGCGTGTGATCACTTCATCTACGGTCAGCGGATGGCCGTTGCGCTCTTCCTTGGTTAACGGCCCGGTCAGACGATTTGGAGCATCAACTGTATGGTAACTGTAGCGACCGCGATCACACATCCACCATTCGTTCACGAGCCGGTTGTAGCGCGGTTTCAGCCGTTGAATTCTACGCTGCGGATCATTGTGGCTGCGCACTTTCTCCCAATCCACATGGATGTTGCAACCGCGAGAACAGCCGGTACAAACTGAGTTTGCGCGCTTCAAGTACCAGACGCGGCGTTTGAAGCGGAAATCCTTATCGGTAAGAGCACCGACGGGACACAAATCGACCACATTGCCGGCGTAATCATTCTCGAGTTTCTTGCCGGGTACGTTCATCAGCTCCGACTGCCCGCCGGCTGCAAAGATGCCAAGTTCGTCCGTGCCCGATATCTCGCGGCAGAATCTCACACAACGGGAACACAGGACACAACGTTCACTGTCGAGTACAACGGTCGGACCGACATCGTGGACTTTGTGCTTGTGCAATTTTTCGGCGAGCGAAACGCGGCTGTCGTGCAGACCGTAGCGCATGTAGTAATTCTGCAAATCGCATTCGCCTGCATCGTCGCAAATCGGACAATCGAGCGGATGATGCTGCAAATAGAACTCAAGCACAGAACTGCGCAGTTTGTGAACTTGCGCCGTGTTCGTGTAGACTTTCATGCCGTCCGTGCAAGCGGTATTGCAGCCAATGGCAATACTCTTGCGGCCATTCACTTCAACTTCAATCTGACACATCCGGCAAGACCCGACTACGGTGAGTCCGGGGTGATAGCAGTAATGCGGAACCTCAATATTGAGCAGCTTGGCCGCTTCAATGATATTTGTTCCCGCTGGGACTTCAACCGGTTTGAAATCTATCTCGAGTTTCGGCACGACTCTACTCTTTCACCAGTGCTTCAAATTCATGGCGGTACTTGTGCAGATAACTCTTGGTAGGCCAGGCCACTGCCGCGCCCAGCGCGCAAATAGTCTTGCCGTCAATGCTTTCCGCTAAGTCATACATGTCATCAATGTCGCGGCGTATTCCAGTGCCGTTTGCAATCCGAGTTGCCAGCCTTAGCAGCCAGCCCGTACCTTCGCGGCAGGGAGTGCATTGTCCGCAACTTTCGTGAGCATAAAAGCGGGTCATCCAGATCATCAATTGAGGAATGGATACCGTGTCATCCATGACCATCACAGCCGCGCTTCCAAGCATGGAGCCGCGGGCGGCAACGGACTCAAAGTCCAAATTCAAGTTCTCACACTCTTCAGCCGTTAAGATATGCGACGACGAACCGCCCGGAATAA
>CAZVXJ010000424.1:0-2531 GCA_964631675.1 uncultured Alphaproteobacteria bacterium | reverse complement strand
GAAGGTATTCTCAACCCTGGTAAATATTTCTTCGAGTGCGGTTATGAAGTTGGATTTTCGGCGAGGAACATTACTGCTATTGTTGTTAATATTGCATCGGTATTGTTACATCGCATTCCAAATACCTATCAAGCTCTTTACCTCAGGAAAATCTCTTATCAACCATGGCCGGAGTTGGAAACTCTATTAGCATCAACAAAAGAGTAATTGCTGCAAATGGTAAAGTATTCAGCACATGCTGAAGGATATGCAATTCAGTGGCGACAGTAAAGCACGGTACAAGCTTGAGAGACAAGCTGCGCGGTAAATGACAAGCTGTTTTGCTAACGCGCGCGTGGTGCGGACGGCGCGACGGTGGCATGCGTGAACCGAAAAAGTATCGAGCTTAGTCGGTGAAAATCCGGCCTGTGCGCTGCCGTGGGCGTATAGAAATCACATCTCGAATCCCGCGAGGGACTATGCAGCCAGGGTCGTCTCGCAAGGGGCGATCACGAAGTGGCCAGGATGTGACACCTCGGGAGGAATCACGATGGCCTGCCGGATACAACGCCAACCTGCATGCTGAGGTGAAGCGTCGGCCTGTGAAATACGGGTCATCGAAGTCAGGCGATACGGTTACTGACTCGGTTAAGGGTGGTACCTAGTGATTTCGCCTGGGGAAAACGGCTTGATACTTTGACCGGTGATGTCCCACGTTGTCCATGCACGGGCTGAAGCCAACAGCACCGACATGGTAGGAGTCGATATAAATAAACGAAAGTCGGCTCTCACGCAACGGTGTATGTCTGGCGCTTCTGAGCAGACATACAAATTAGGGAAGTCAGCGAATCCAAAGTAATCCCGTAAAGCGGGACGAAAGGGTTCCCCAATAGCAGAGGGGCTTTGATTCAAGAGACGGTTGGTATCTTACGGCGCAAGGTAGGTAAGATAGCCTGCTCCCGGTCTCACACCAAGAGATGCTCGCCTTTTCAGAGCAACGGGACGGATCGCTAACAACTCCGCCTTGCCAACCCAGACACCAACCTCATCTTAAGAACGGAGCTGCTGAGCCGAAGACGTTTCAGGAGTAACTATTTTGGACGTGCTCAAAGCACACTCTCTGACCGGCAGGATCACGGAAGATCTGATGTACAAGGCCTTCAAGGCGGTCAAGAAGAATCGCGGTGCGGCAGGCATCGATAAGGTGTCTATCCGAATGTTTGAACGCCACCTCGACAAGAATCTGATGGCTTTGATGAGAGACATGAAGGACGGCTCGTTCTGGCCCTATCCTTTGCGACGGGAGTTCATCCCGAAGGAGCCAGGAAAATTCAGGCCTTTGGGCATACCGGCGGTGCGGGACAGAGTAGCGCAAGAAGTGGTGCGCAGGCTGATCGAGCCATACTTTGAACCGTACTTCTCGCCTTTCTCCTATGGCTTTCGCCCAGGTCGTAACTGCCACCAAGCGATTGTGGAAACTTTGAAGCGGCATGGACAGGGTTATTATGTAGTCCTTGACGCCGACATCAAAGGCTTCTTCGACAACATCCCGCATTCGCTGATCATGGAACTGGTGGCGCGGAAAATTGCAGATGGCAATATTCTGCGATTGATCGAGAAGTTTCTGAAATCCGGTGTGATGGAAGAAGGGGTATTCAAGAAAACCGAGATCGGCACGCCGCAAGGCGGAGTCATCTCTCCCCTTCTCGCCAACATTGTGCTGGACGTTTTAGACAAAGAATTGGCCAAACATGGGTATATCTTTGTCAGGTATGCCGACGACTTCATTGTCCTCGCCAAGTCCAGCCCGGAAATTGAAAAGGCGCACGAAATTGTGCGGAGCGTGATCGAAGGGCAGTTGGGTCTCCAACTTTCGCCCGAGAAGACGAAGATCACCACATTCGGCAAAGGGTTCGACTTTTTGGGTTTTCACTTTTCCGGAACCCGTCTCACCATCCGCGCGAAATCGATGAAGAAGCTTCAAGAGAAGATCAAGGTGATGACCATCCGCTCGCATAATCTTTCCGACGACGTGATTCAGGAGATCAACGCAGTGCTCCGCGGGGTGGCCAATTATTATCGCTTGGCCGGTCGCAGTTGTGTGAAGCGCCAGTTCGAGACGCTCGATTGTCTGATCCGGCGACGGTTGCGGTCGATGAAGTCCAAACGCATTTCACCGGAAGACAACCGCAAAATCCCGAATCGGTTTTTCGAGAAGCGCGGGCTGGTGTCGTTGTGTTCTTTGCTGTGAGCGCGGAAGAAGTAGGTAGAGAACGTCGGTAGGTTTCTCCTCGCGGTTTGGAGTAATGCTAAACGGGCGCGTGACAAAGCGCCTTAGGGGTCGCCCGGTACGAGAAAGACGTACGCCGGTAAATATAGGGAATTGACCCTATCGCGACAACGGGGAGCGGGTGGTGAAAGCCACCCGCTTACCCACTGATTTTTAATTCGAACGTCCGTGAGGTCGCGCCGCCGCACACGCGCGGTGTTAGCTTGTGGAATAGCATTACTTGCGAGCGTTCTCTGCGAATCATCGGGGATCGCCGCCAATG
>CAZVXJ010000423.1:0-2546 GCA_964631675.1 uncultured Alphaproteobacteria bacterium | reverse complement strand
AAGCCACAATTGGTTTCAACAAACACCAGGAACAGTCCTCCGAAGAACTCGATCTTTCCAAGGAGCAGGAAAGCGTTGCCCGATTGGACATTACGTCTCAGGACGTCAAGTTTCTGAAATCTCTCAAGATCAGCATTGATGATAAGGAAATCACTTGAAAGCCGATGCCGCTCGCGCTCCAGAGAAGTTTACCTAATGTCAAGGGTGCCGGGTACAAGGCACCTTTGCTCTTCCAGCATCTAAATCGTTCCCTCATTTCCAGCCTCCTCGTGGTGTTGTTCCTGTGGACGATTTTCCCGGTGAGCCTCGACGCTGGATCTAAACCCAAGACCGACAAATTCACGGGATATGTGGTTGCGGCGGGACCGAAATCGATCACCGTCAAGAGCAAGCAGAATATCTACCAGGTGCGAACGTTTAATTATTCCCCCGCGGTTGAGCAACAAGTGACGAAAAAAAAGCTGCAACCAGGAGCGAAGATCACGGTTCATTACACGCGGGGCACCGATGTGGCGGTAAAGCTGAAATGAATCCTTTCCCTTCATGGTGAAACACTCGGCTAAAGCGTGAATCCCTGAATCCTCCATGAACGATCCGAAGGGCTCCCTGTCTCGATTTCCTCATCCGGCCTACCTGCAACATGTTCTAAAGCCAAATTTTCAATACGCGGCCCGTTATTTCTTCAAACCTTTGTCTGAAATTAATCAGGCGCATGCCATCATGCTCACCCGAACCGGAATCTTGAAAGATTCGGTCGGTCGAAAAATTCTCCGCGGGCTTCTGAAAGTGAATCAAAGGATAGAGGGTGCTCGCGGCTATGACTACTGCGGCAGCGAGGAAGACTTGTATTTTTACATGGAAAAGCAATTGGAAGCCCTCTGTGGACCGGAAACGGCGGGGATCCTGAGTGTGGCCCGCAGTCGGAATGACGTCGACATCACCCTCTATCGAATGTTGCTCCGGGACCACCTCCTGGTTTCCGCCCGACAATTGGTATCTCTGCGCGGAATTATGCTTGAACTCTCCCGCCGTCACCTCAGAACGATTTTTCCGGTCGTGACTCATACACAACTGGCACAGCCCACTACGCTCGCGCACTATTTCATGGCGGCGGTCGAATTTCT
The DNA here is from genome assembly GCA_964631675.1 of uncultured Alphaproteobacteria bacterium. Classification (GTDB taxonomy): domain Bacteria; phylum Electryoneota; class RPQS01; order RPQS01; family RPQS01; genus CAZVXJ01. The sequence continues at coordinate 1,422 of CAZVXJ010000423.1, read as the reverse complement.
GGAACGCGATTTCAGCCGCTTTGCGCAAGCGTATCACACGGTGAACCAATGCCCGTTGGGTGCCTGCGTGGCGACGACCACCGGTTTCCCCGTGGACCGGGAGATGGTCTGCCAGCTCCTGGGTTTTGACAGTGTTTTGGAAAATGCCTATGGTTGCATCGCCAGTGTCGACTATTTAATCGAAAGTGTTGGCGCCGTATCCACGTTGATGATTAACCTGGGCCGGCTGATTCAGGACCTCCTGCTGTGGAGTTCCCAGGACAGCCAGCTGATGCGGCTCTCGGATGGATTCGTCCAATGCAGCAGCATCATGCCGCAGAAAAGAAATCCCGTCGCCCTCGAACATCTGCGAGTCCTGGCCAGCAGTGCCCTGGGACAATGCCAGGCGGTTCTCCTTGGTCTGCATAACACCCCTTTTGGAGATATTGTCGATGCTGAAGATGATCTCCAGCCGACTGTGCAAACCACCTTCCATTACACGTCACGCGTCTTGGACCTGCTCGCGGAGGTTTTGCGCACGGCGGTGTTCAATCAAGAGCGCGCCCTGTTAAAGTGCAAAAGCCATGAGATCACCATCACGGAACTGGCGGATTGGCTGGTGCGATCGCATCGCTTGCCCTTCCGAAGTGCGCACCAAATTGTCAGTCTGGTGGCGGCTGAACTGCAGCAGGTTCCATCAAGGCGGACCGGAGAATCTCCTGCGCAACGCATTTGCAGTTTGACCGAAAAGCACAGTCTGGCACTGCTCGGAAGGGCGATTTCCATTGCACCGGACGAAATGGCGAAAATCCTTGATCCCGTCCGGTTTGTGGAGATTCGTACCATCCTGGGAGGCCCGGCCCCGCCCGTCGTTCTTCGCAGTATTCAACAGCACACTCGCCTCCTCAACACTCAAAGGCATTGGCTCCAGAAACAGGAGCAGAAGCTGCAACGCTACAGCCAGCACTTGCGATCCGTCTGATTGCCGGGAACAAAAGCCGATGGTTCAGTCAGTAACAAGAGTTCAATGGGTATTGGTCCTGGGCATTCTGGGGGGCTTTCTTTTTCTGAATGGCTGCCGTGCGGCTCGCCCTGCCAAAACCGTTCTCGTTGTGTATTCCACTCATGGCAAGGAGTTGTTAAGTGAGTTTGAAGGTCTCTTTGAAAAGCAAAATCCGCAGGTGGATGTTCGCTGGTTGGATATGGGGAGCCAGGATGTGCTGGATCGGCTCCGCTCGGAAAAGGAGAACCCGCAGGGAGACTTGTGGTGGGGAGCCCCTTCCATCAACTTTGAGCAGGGAGAGCGCGAAGGCTTGTTACAGCCCTATCAGCCCAGTTGGGCGAATGAGGTCCCTGCAGAGATGCACAGTCCAACCCAGGGTTGGTATGGCACCTTTGAAACTCCCGAAGTCATAGCTTTCAATGATGCCGTGCTCACACCGC
>CAZVXJ010000422.1:0-2555 GCA_964631675.1 uncultured Alphaproteobacteria bacterium | reverse complement strand
AAAGCTTAAGGTTAGTAGTTATTGACAAATTATCTGTTTATTGTTTGATTCTGTAGTGTGCGGCAAATCGATTTGTTTGAAAGTTTTCCCAACTACGATTCGGCCAAGCGAAATTGCCGTTCGTTCAAGCGGAGATTCTAACATAAGGGTCATCGTGCAATTGTCTTTATCCGTTAAGGGGTTGTCTTCTTCGAACTCGACGCGTGGACCGTTAGAAATCTCGGCAATAACCTTTGGGCCGTCAATTTGCAGTAGCACCTTTCGGTCACCGCGTGCAGCTGGCCGTTGAGACTGCGCGTGTTTCACCACTTCGCCATCTCTTGTAAGAGAAATATCGCGTAAGTCCTGGACATCAAAGGATGTTTTGTATTGTCTCTTGCCATCCGCACTCGCAACCACGATGGAGAAAATTGGATCTCCAGGTAGGATTGGTGAAGGGAAGGTAGCGAGCGATCCACCCGCAGACGTTTTTTCAGTGCCACTACCGGTCTCGCTAAACTCCACAGCGACCGAACATTGGCCAGATACGGTCCTTCGAAGAGTCATTTGAGCAAAACCAGACTCTGCCGTCGGAGTAAGTACGAGCGCGCCAGAGTATTCATTGAATCCGTTTGTTCCCTTCACAATTCTCCATTGGCAAAGGGAGCTACTGTTAGTCGGTCCCCAGAACGTATACTCCGAATCCCCTTCGGCAGTCCCTGTCTCAGCCTTAACTGAGCTAAAAGTAGCACCGCGGGCTTTAAATGCTGCCAGTCCTACCCCTTTGTCAAATAAAGCCCACATTCCAGATTTGACACGACCCACTGCGTTTCCATCGACCATGAGCACTATAGATTCGTTAGACTTGTGCATGGCGAGACGGTGCCATTGCTGGGGATCAAAATCGAAATTCCTCGTCCACAATGTTTCGATCCCGCTCTTGTTGAATAAGTCGAGGGAAAGCCGAGCAGACTGCGGGTCCGCGCTGGGCTGCTTGTTTAATAGAAACGCACAGTATGAGTCGTCACCAATGTTGAACGCCAACCCCGCTCCGCCTGTTTCAGAAGCTCGCACGTCGGCGCTAAACGTGTAATTGTCACCAGTTACCCAGGCGGACTGATAAAGCGCGTCCGTTTCGGAGTCACATAATAGAAAGTTAGAAGGTCCTTCGACCGCGTCCGGCTTTACCAAACGCCATTCACCGGCTTTGACTTTCCAGCCGATCGGTTCTGCTGCAAAGTGCTCTTCGTATGTGTCCAGACTCGATATTTTGGTCTCTTGGATTTGCAGCGCGTCTCCGTCCCGCGAGAAGGCCTCGATTGCGCCAGCGATTACCGGCACGCTATCTGCACCAAGAACAGCGCAGCCATCAATCGATACTGCAGCGCTAGAGCCGGCACGAGTAATGCCAATCAAGTGCGGAACGCCTGTGCCATCGATACCATTCTTTTGCGCAAGAACGGTTTCCTGTTGATCGGAGATTTTCACAAGGGATGATACAAGAGTCGCGTCGCTGGCCATTCGTTCGATACGAAACTCGTAGCGGTTTGTCTCAGTGACCCCGAATGCTACGCCAAGCATGCCCGAACCGCTGGTTTCGGGTAGCGAGAGAACAGTGTTGAGCGTGAAATATGTCCAATCGCGATCGCCGAAGCGGAAGCGCGGGCCTTTCTTATTACTTGCTGCGATGTACTTAGATTCCTCCAATGAGAACACGTGAGCCTCATCGATGTATCCCGGCGGCCGATAATCGGGATCGGGCGAAAGCGTAATCGCATCCAGAAGGGTGAGATGCCCCCATTGAGCAAACTCGATAGTTTGCAGTCCCTTTCTTAATGTATAGGTGCCCATCTTGGCCCAATGCCAAACCAAGGGCGGCGCGTTGGAAGAAACCGGTGTCCCATCCGCGTCTTTGTTTGCTCCGTCAGCTCGTACTAACAGCCCGCGTCCACACATGCAGTGCCATTGTAACCGCGCCCAAAGCGTGTATTTGGCATCGGCTGGGACTTCGACATTAAATGCGATTCGTCCAAGCTTGGCGGAATCCGCGCCGCTTGCCACGACATGCTCTAGCGCGTTTACCTCGCTTAGGCGCACGCATAAGCCTGCACGAGAGCCATCATGTTCAATTATTTTAGCAGGCGGACTTAGTCGGGCATTCTCTGCTTCGTAAATCGTTTCGGCAGTGGCAGAACAAATAAAAAGCGAGAAGCAATTGGCTAGCAGAACACAAATAATTGGCCTCATAAAATCTCATGGCCCAGCTATATAGGCTGCGTTTATATATCAAAAACGTCAAGTGTTGGGTAGCGATTGCTTGTGAAGTGAGTCGATTTCTTTATACACCTTCTGTTTTAATGATCTTGATATTTCACATCAAGAAGGTGTGTTTGATCTTTGCGATCACCAAGTGTCTCAACCATGCGTAACTATCCCGCGACGATGGCTGTTAGCAGAACTTTATGAACAGAACCATTGTCCATTTCCAAACGAATTTCGTCGCTTACTACGCCGTCCGCAACGGACTCTGGTATTGCTATAACTATCTTATAGGCGGTATTCGATATATCTAAGCT
>CAZVXJ010000421.1:0-2560 GCA_964631675.1 uncultured Alphaproteobacteria bacterium | reverse complement strand
CTGCCTCGTATTGTGCTTCGCCACGATTCGGCACATATCGATGCGCCTCCTCACACACCAGTAAGACAGGGTCAGAGGCTCGCTCGTCTGTGGATTGCCACACCTTCAGGTTGAATAGCGTTCGTGCAATGACCGCACTCGACACGCCCGCCACCTCATTTGGAACACCAGAGAGATCGATCACGCGAGGTGTTGGCCCCGAGCCGACTAGCTGCGAGACAATGCACGGAAAGGGGTTGTCTTTTGCCCCACCCCATTCCGCCATGAGGAACTTCAGGCGCGCATCGGCCACGAGAACATCGAGCTTCTGAAGGATAGAATTGTGGGCATCTTGCTTGCTCGCTTGTGATGGTTTGTCAGTCTCAATCTTCGCCTTGAGAGTTGCGAGCTTGAAGGGTACCGGCGAGTCAACGGTGATTCGGGCAGTGTCAAGGTGAAGCGCCGATGCGCCCTCTATCCGCGCATCCATAAGTGCGCTTTTCACAATGTTCGCCTGCGAGGTAGCAACGAACTCTGTCTTCCCGATTAGGAGCGCGACTAGCTCCTGAAAATTCACAAGCCAGTACGGTAGCGAGAGTGTTCCATCATCCGTGGACAGTCTGGAGGCCGCAGGGAAAGCAGTGCCGTATTCATTGTGTGGGTCAAGAATGATGATTCGAGGATTCCAGTTTGCGTGCCCTGCTTGCTTACCACGGTCCAAGACGCTGTGGATGATTGCCGCGACTGCTCCTGATTTTCCAGCACCCGTCGAGCCGAGGACCGCGGTGTGCTTGCCAAATAGTTCATTCAGGTCTGCATAGCAGGGCGCTCCCCCCGCCCCCACGTGTTCCCCGATTTGGATCACTACGCCTTTGAAGTGACCATAGATGAACCGTAGCTCGGACTTCGGGGTGAGATAAACCGTTTGTTGAGGTAAAGGGTACATCGCGACTCCGCGCTCGAACTGTAGTTTCCCCTTACCAGCATCGTCGTGCATCCACTCCCCTTCTCCAAACAAATCAGCTTCAACGATTCTTTCATCTGGTGCAGCGCGCGGTACCGCTCCACGCTCAGCCTCGTACTCGGCTTTCATTCGAAGCCGCCCAACAAGTGCATAGATCAAGCGACGGCCGAAATGAGTCCTCACGATCGATCCAAACTGACCTATGGGATAGGTCTCTCCGGCATAGACACGAGATAGCTCCGTCAAACTAGGGTCTAACTCGGCAATGATGCGGGAACCGTCCACTTCAATAATCTTTCCAATGGCCAGGTTTGGAATCGGATCGCCAGGGTTCCGATGTTGTATGCTCATCGTTCACCTCCGAGCAACCGCACGACGTTTTCGAATTTCCACCATGGCAGATCGTCACTCGACGGTTCCGCAGTGTCACCGTGAAAGAAGCCGCGTTTTGCGAAAATGAGTACTTGCTCTCGAATCTCGGCTGACTGATTCCATTTCTTCAATTGACCTATGGGCTCGTTCTCGCTGCTAAAGGCGATGACTGTAAGGTCACCTGCGGATTCGCGAAGCGCCGTGTCGATCTCGATGTTGATATGTGCATCGCTGAAGGAGTACCCACAAATGACAAGTACGCGCTGAGAGCCATGAATTGGGCGCATAACGCGCCGTGCTTGGTCAGCCAGCTGGGCGAAGGGATCCAACTGCATTTCGCGGTATTTCGTTGAAGCCGGCCATATCAAGATCCCTCGATCTTCCCGGCCTGATACTCGGAGCGTAGGTGCGATTCGTCTCGGAAGAGAATCTCCAGCGACTTCGCACCAGTTAATGGAGCCGTGGAGTTTTAGAACACGCGCAGCCAAACCGTCACGATCAAATGTTTTCGGATTCCACCAGCCTGTCACGCCTCCGTCAATGCCATCGGAAAACGGGACTCGTTCAAGCGCTAAGGCGTCTTCAATGACCGTGTCATAGTTGAGCACGAGGTAGTCGACAACGGAACTCGGTGCTGCCTTACCAACGCGGAGCGGACGGTGCACAGCAGCGACAAACGCTTGGTGTGTTGCGATCGTGACTTGCCCATTGATGACGTTAGAGATGGCAAGCTTGATTTGCTCTGTGGCAGTTCTCAGTTGTGCGGCGGAGTACTGTTTTCCGTCGAGTGGCACTTGAGCTTGCGACGCACCGCGCAAAGTTCTCCGTTCAGCGATTGCGAGCAGATCTACCAACTCGCTCAGGTAGTCCTCAATTTGGGCATTGGTAGTTCCAGCAAAGAGGTTCTTGAGGGAGGCCAGAACTGCTCTGCTGGTTTCGTCGAGTTTGTCGCTTTGAATTATCTTGTCGGTGAGCTCAGCGGTCAGAGGAAGCCCTGCACACTTGCTGCAACCAGCTCCGATCAGGAACGCACGCCCGTTCTGTACAAGAAGTTCTTCGAGCTTCGCGACTGCTTTCGAGAATGGCACCTGGCGAAGAACAGAGAGGTCGTCGGGTGCTGTCATTTGATGATCTCCATAGTGAGATAAGTTCTATCCTTACTTCAATTGATTTGAAAGGAATGCTTACAACAGTACGTCTAAGAGCGCGTAACAAAATGACCTCATAGGTTCCGATGGCAGATGA
>CAZVXJ010000420.1:0-2567 GCA_964631675.1 uncultured Alphaproteobacteria bacterium | reverse complement strand
CGGCCATGATCAGCGGATCATCGAGCTGCCGCATCCAACACGCCATCTCGGGACGGGCAAATCTCTCCGCGTAGTTCAGGAAAGTCGAGGCGAGCAGTCCCATGAAGAAATAGGTAATGGTATGGGCAACGATTGTCTTCACGGCTAAAGTCATCAAGCTTGGCTGATTGTTACTCATTGTGGCACTCCTTTCAAGGACCCTGATGGAGATGGAACGCAGATAGCTATTTTCTCAACAACACAGTGTGACTCTGCTTGATTTGCACGTTGGATTCGGTTTTGAATCCTTTGCCTTGCGCAATCGCCAATGTCTTTTCGAAGGCTTCTCCAGTTACGTGTCCCCTCGGCTCGGAAAGCAGAAGCAATGCTCCGGGCTTCATCGCGCCATGAATCTCCTCGAAGAGCTTGGGCTGGTCTGGCACTTCGTGAACTACGGCAAATGCAAGAACGAAATCGACCTTCCCTTCGAATTCCTGAATGAGAAGCGACTGATCCGAGGCGCGAACCGTCTTGACCCGATCGAGCACACCGGCCTGCTTTGCCCGCTTTCTGAGTTTCTCCAACATCTTGTCTTGAACGTCTACACAAATTACCCTTCCACGTGGCCCGACCAGTTGCGCCAACGTAAGGCTGAAATATCCCATGCCCGGTCCAACTTCGAGCACGGTCATCCCCTCACGAACATACGGACTGAGGATGCGCTTCGAGTCATGAATGAATCGCCTCCATGGGATCAGCAGAAAGTATCCGATCCACCAGGGGCAGACATAAGGTTTTTTATTGTGATTCATCGCGGAGGTTCCTTTCCACATTAGAAAATTGGAACTGGAATTCCGTCCCATTTTCCTCTGTCCATCCGCTGCGAGAATTTCACCACGCTGTTTTGTTTCAGGTCAATGACAACCTCGACAATCGGATCGAAGCTGAGGCTGTTCTTCAAGAGGTCTTTTCCTCGCGATTCAGAAGAGGCGAGAATCGGCTCTGTAAGCAGGACGATGAGAGAGTCACTGTTGAAGCGCGACGGATTACCATGGCTGCCGGGATTGTTGAGCACGTCGTGAGCATGCTCCGTGCCTTCCAGCCCGAGTTCCGGGATGTTCCATTCGTGCGGCACGACGTACAGCAGCAGCTTGCGCGCGTCGCGTTCAGCAAGTGTCGATTGCACGGTCGAATCACTTGTTGCAATACGAATTGCTCCCGCCGCTTTCTCTTTTTCAAGAGGCGCGACCGAAACCACGGCTTGATCGTCGGTGTAGATCGCGGTGATACGCGACAGCGCAAAGTTTCGCGCGGCAAAACCAGCGGCGACCACGATTCCCATATAAAAAACGTACACAGCAAGCAGCGCGAGAATCCTTGACACACCCTCTTTCGGGAGAAAGGCGGGAAGCGTTGGCAGCCTGTCTTCCAGAAATTTGGGGAGAAACATGCCGGTCCGGTCGAGATAGTCCTGATAGGATTTGCCGAATCGCTGCAGGCAATAATTTTCCTCTGACTTGGCGAGGAAGTAGTAGAGGAAGAGCATGGTGGCGTACATCATGTACACGATGAAACGCGGCCAATAGATCGTGCATCCGAGTCCGACCAGCGCCAATGCCGCATACTGAGGATGGCGTATGATCCGGTACAGGCCGCTCGAGACGTTTCCGGTTCTTCTGAACTTGGCCCAATAGATCTGACCAAAGCCGGCCAAGAAAAGGATGAGTCCGACCAGTATCAACGGCCAAGCCATGAGCTGCAGGGCTGAGATCACGTAACTGCTTTGGTGCGAGAAGTGTGGCAGTATGCTGAGCGTCAGGAATGCCGTGGCCTCGTGCGATTGCAGCCATCGCAGCGGCGGTGCGTACACGGAATAGTAATACAGCGCAAACGGACTGATCATGTAGAGAATTTCGAACACGATCACCGCGTAAGCCAGCCATGCCGAAGCGGCCAGGCCCTTGGACAAATTTCTTTGGTTGTGCATATAACCTCCTTCGTTATTGGTTCATGCACTGATAACGAAGGAACGGTGCTGAATCCTCGCCATCCGATAAGATCGTCAGATTATCCCATCGGCGCAGAAGGCAAACCGCGCTTAGACAGCGTGCTGTTTGCGAAACTGCGAAGGCGTGGATTTGACAAACTTTTTGAATGCGGCGTTGAATGCCGAGAGCGAGTTGAATCCCGCGTCGAACGCAACTGACGCGATGCTCCGGTTGCTCATTCTAGAATCGAGTAGCAGCCGTTTCGCCTCCTCGATCCGTTGGGCATTGATGTAGTCGTAGAAATTCGCGCCGGTTTTTTCATTGATGATCTGTGAAAGATGGTGCAGTGGAATGCCCAACCGTTGCGCCAAGCGTGAGAGTCCGATGTCCTTGTCAAGGTAGAGTTTCTCCTTCTCCATCGCGGCCACAAGCTTGCGGAACTGTGCCTCCGCCATTTCAGACCTGAGTGATGATTTTTCGTACTTCGGAGCTTCCGCTGCGATGCTGGCCTTCGAATCGAAGACCGGAGCCGAAAACACCTCCGGCTGCATGAAACCGAAATAGCCAATGAGGTAAATCACCACGCAGCTCGCCGCCCAC
>CAZVXJ010000419.1:0-2579 GCA_964631675.1 uncultured Alphaproteobacteria bacterium | reverse complement strand
TTCGGCTCGCGACATACAGACTCCGGCCTTGTTGGCATTCACGGCATGCTCGAGTGCTTTGAGTTCCCCGCGACGACTCATGGCCAATTCAACAGACTGCTCCTGATCGGTAGTGGTGTTTGCCCAGCTCGTGTCGGGAGTGGATTCTGCCACGGTGGTGGAATTCAACGGAAGGCCAATCAGATTATTCAGGTAGATGCGCGCGAGCTTTACGTTGTCCGCCGCGTCAATCTGCAGCAGACGCGTATCCGAGAGCTGCACTTGCACGGCCAGCACTTCGCTGTTCGTCACGAGACCCTGTGCCTGCAAATTGCGCACATCGCGCAGATGCGATTCGGTCAGCAGGACGGTTTCATTGATGACGTTCAGAAACTCGCTCGCCTTGTAAAGCTGCCAGTACGCCGAATGAACATTGTAGATCAACTCGCGGCGGTCCGTGCCGAAGATTTCGCGCTGTGACTTCGCTTTTTCGCGCTGCGCGTCCACGCTGCCTTTGAGCTTTCCACCTGTGAAGACCGGTTGCACAGCTCCGACTTTGAAATTCCAATTGTCCAATACCGGCGAACTCAGGGTGAAGTCCGTGCCGTCGGCGTCCGGAAATGGAACGTGAACCGTAAAGTCAGGAATCTCGGAAAGTCGGGTATAGGAGGCATTTCCCGTGACGGTCGGCAGCAGGGTTGTTTTCGCAGCATTCGCATCGGCGTTCGCGGCGTTCAACTGCGCCTCTGATTGCTTCAAACGGTTGCTGTTCTTCAGTCCCGACTCAATCGCCTGCGACAAAGTCACACGCAGCGTATCCTGCGCTGTCGCTCTGTCTTGAATGCCGAATAGGATCAGCATTGATAGTAGAATAGTAATTCTCATATTGAAGAAGTCCAGTGTCCTATTTTTCAGCTTTCTGCTTTCCGCTTTCAGCTTTTTCTCGACGCGTCTACCATCGAGTTCAACATGTCCTGCGCACTCTTGGCAAGCGCAATCATCTCCTCGCGCGGCGTATTCATGCAGCGCTTGCGGATAATCAGCGACGCCATACCGTGCACGGATGCCCAGAGGCCGAAGGTCGCCGCCTGCACATTGTCCGTTTTCAAGTATCCGAGTTTAATGCACTCTTCGACGGTCGTGTGAAAATTCATCTGCGCGCGCAGCGGCAGGGCGTGGCGCTCGTCGTCCGCGCAGTTGCAGTCGTCCTGTTTCAGCGGCGGGCGGTCGAGAATGAACATGAGGTCGTAAAGCTCGGAATGATTCATCGCAAAATCGAAGTAGACCTCGGCATGCTTCTTCAGCCGCGCGATCGGATCCTTGATCGCCGCGAGTTTCTCCTGCTCTTCAAGGTAAATTTCGAACCCGCGATTGTGCAGTGCGAACAGAATTTCGTCCTTATCCTTGAAGTAGAGATAGATCGTGGCGGGGCTGTACTCGATTTCGTCGGCCAGCCTGCGGATCGAAACATTTTGGAACCCTTCTTCAAGGAACAGCTTCATGGCTGTATTAAGGATAAGGGCGCGCATTTCCAGTTTTTCGCGCTGTTTTCTTTCAGTGATCGGAGTCATTGGTCGTTTATTTTGTTTCAGTCGTTCAAAATTTGCGCTTCGTTCAAAAACTAAACACAGTTTAGTAAATAAACGTCTGAATGTCAAGTCGGTTCCACAAGAGTTAAGATTGTTATTATTAAGCTTAATGTTATTGACCCATAAAAGAGAGGAATTCTCAAAGGAATTCCTCTCCAACTTCGGGGTCCTCCCTTCACATCTCCGCCTCTCAACTCCCCCCCACAACCTAGTAGGGGGACTCAGGGGGAATTTGCGGCGGGGTCACTTTCAGGAAATACAGCCAACCTCTTGCCGCTCTTGCGACAAATCACTAAATTGCACACAGTACCCTACTGAGATGGAGTAAAATGATTACCCAAGAGACCATTCAATCGCTGTCCAGCCGAATCGCGAAAGATTTCAATCCCGACAAGATTGTGCTGTTCGGATCGTATGCCTATGGCACCGCGCGGCCCGATTCCGATCTGGACCTGCTTGTGATTATGCCGTTTCAAGGTTCGAGCTTCCGCAAGTCGCTGGAAATTCTCAATTGCATTGATCCGCCCTTCGACGTGGACCTGATCGCGCGCCGTCCGGAAGAAATTGAAAAGAGCTTCCGCGAAGGCGATCCGCTTGCGCGCGAAGCGATGGACAAAGGGAAAGTGCTCTATGACCGACACGGTTAGGCAGTGGGTTGAAAAGGCGGAAGGCGATTTTTTGACGGCAACGTGTACCAAGATCCTTTGACACAAAATTATGCGACACCAATTTGGAGACTGGTCATGAAAAACCTGTTACTCTTTGCTTATTTATTCTTCACAACAGCGGCTTTTTCTCAGTCTTGGGAATGGCAGATTTCTTGGCCCACCGGAAATGTATTGACCCAGGTCGTTTTTCCAAGCGCTCAAACAGGCCTTCTCATTGATAGTCACGGCACGATCTTACGGACTGTTAATGATGGTGAATCATGGGCTACTTTAGATGTCCCGATTCAATGTAGCAAGTTCTCCTTCATAGATGAGTGCAGCTGGTGGGGGGTGGGCCCGCATG
>CAZVXJ010000418.1:0-2607 GCA_964631675.1 uncultured Alphaproteobacteria bacterium | reverse complement strand
TGGGTGCGCTCTTTCGTGGCCAGAAAATGTACATCATCTACGAGCAGCAAGTCGGTCGTGCGGTAGCGCTGCGTAAAGTCGGTCGTGTTGCTCGTGCGCACGGCATGAATGAACTCCTGCGTAAAGCGCTCCGACGTGACATACAATACCTTCGCCGAGCGGTTCTTCTGCAGCATGCGGTTTCCGATAGCCTGCAGCAGATGCGTCTTGCCGAGGCCGGTCCCTCCATAGAGCAGGAGCGGATTCCAGGGGCAAAGCTTCGTGAAATCCGCAAGGGCCACACAGGCAGCACGTGCGAAGGAGTTGCAATCCCCTTCTACAAAGGATTCAAAAACATAACGCGGATTCAGGTGAGTCTCGGTGCCCGGCTCGCGAACTTCAACCAGCGGCGCAGCCTTTCCATGGACGGGCAGAAGATTCTGCTCCGCGTCGAAGGCATCGCCGTGGTTATGTTTGCCGTTCTGCCGCGTTTCTACGGGCTTTTCCGGCGCCACCACGAGCTTCACGCGCACGTCGCCGCCGCACTGATCTCGCAGTTCGTTCTGGATGCCGGTCAGGAAGTGGCTTTCAATCCATTCGAGGTGAAAGCGGGTGGGGGTTTCCAGGAAAAGCAGGTTGTCTTCGAATTTCAGCGGGGCCAGAGGTTGGATCCATGTGCTGAAGCTCTGCGGTGCAATTTGGTTTTGCAGAACGGCGCGGGTGCCGTTCCAGAGATCTTCAGCCGAAGAGATGCTGTATGGGGTCATGCGAGGAGGTAAGAGAGCGTTTAGGGTGAAACGGCGGGTGCGGCCCGGCCGTGGTGGCTGCTAACGAGGGTGCCCGAATCAGATTGGGATCTTGCGCGGGCGAAGGTCAACGACTCATACAGTCTCGGAGTTTCTTATCACGTCAGCATCCCGGTGACAAAGCGGTTCATAATCGATTCTACAGCTTATTCATACGGTGCAGCCGAGGCAACAACACTCGCAGTGTGTCGCGGGCTCATAATATAACACCTGCGCTCCCATTGTCAACTCATAATTTCTCATCCCGTCTCAACTTACCGGAGTGTTACGAGGTTGAAATCTTTGACTCTGGCTGCGAGAACGACCTGATTTTGCGTGCGAGAGGAGCAAGGCCGAGAGGCGAGCCACAAACGTTCATTCACCGCAGAGTGGACACGCAGGTGGACAGAGTGGACAAGCGGATAACCCCGGCGGCAAAAACACACCGGCCCGGAATTTTCCGGGCCGGCGCGCATTTGGAAGAGGAAGAGAATTGAGTGGTAGACTACGCTCCGAAGCGAGCCGCGTAGGCCGGACTTGGACATGCGTTCAGCGCGGACGGTTTGACGAAGTCGGCATAAACACAGGCGCTGATCCAAACGAGTGCCAAAGCGATGATGAGTTTATGAGCTTTCATGAGAACCTCCGGGCTGCGGTTTGACTTACCGGCGGCTCCTGACCGCCATCTGTCGAGTATACGGGCGAGCGAGCGAGTTCTCGTGACAAGCCATTACCACAACAAACACACCCAAACAACCCCCCAAAGACAGGATCATAACCCAATAAGAAATATCGGGTGAAACGCTATTGTTTCTCATAGATCCGCCTTGACTTAACTCTTTTTTTGTCTTAATTTAGATGCGCCCAAAAAGGGTCTGTAGAATTCTTCCTTACGCAAGTTCAATTAGAAAAGAGACGCACATGAAAACAGTCATTTTCACTATCATCATTTGTCTGGCGTTATTCACGGGAGCGCAGGCGCAGTGTGTGGTGTGCTTGGAGGATAACACCTGTATTGAGAGTGCGCTTTGCGACGGTGCAGACTGCAGTTCAACCACTTTCACGGTTCCAACCTCTGGCAATTACACGCTAGTTGTGGTTACGGTGTGTGAGTCTGGTTACAACTGCTTCGACTGCTATGGATGCGCGACCGTCTTCAAGCAAACGGGATATGTGAGCCAAGGTGCGGCGCAGACTCACTATTGTTTCGAAGAAGACTGCAGCGATCAAACCGCATTTAATCTTGTTCCGAATACGACGTACGAACTCTACGTGTGTAAAGCTCGATGCACGGGCCAAACCTGCGATGACTGCCCTGAAGAGTGTAAGGCAAAAGCTTGTGTCTATCTAACGACCGGCGGATCCGGCTGCATTCCGTGACGTATCGGGCCGGAAAACTTCGACTGCGCATTGTTTGTATTACCCTTCTGAGTCTTGCTTGCGCAAGCTCGCGGGCGGCGGTTTGGCATGTGCCGGATTCTGTGGGGACAATTCAAGCGGCGTTAGATTCAGTAGAAGAAGGGGATTCCGTGCTTGTTGAAAGCGGCACGTACGTGGAATCACTTTGGGCACCCGACGTCATTTTCTGGATGATCGGACTCAGCAGCGCGGATAGCGCCAATGACACACGACCGGTCATCAATCCCTCGGCGATTCCGGGTTCGGACACTCTGTCATGTATGACCTTCAGGGGCCGGGCGAACGCGACCTTCGAGCATATCGCTTTTGCAAACAATACAGAAATGTTGGACGGACGATTTGATGCCCCGGGTGCTCCCGCCCACGGCGGAATTTATCTCCCGGAAGGAAATCTGACCTTGAGGCATTGCCGCTTTGATTCGGT
>CAZVXJ010000417.1:0-2630 GCA_964631675.1 uncultured Alphaproteobacteria bacterium | reverse complement strand
ATTCTGCCGATATCCCAGAGACAGTCAAAACAAATATAAACTCCTTTTTATTAATAATTTCTATTGCTCGGTCGACACACCTGGGAGTATTTTTTTCGCTTGACATTGACAAATGACTTGGCTATATTCGAGCTTCTTATCAGTTACAGAAACGTTGGAGCTTATGCCACAGCACAAATCATGTGAAAAGCGGATGCGCACAAATGCTGCTGCCCGCTTGAGAAATCGTCAAAATCGCGCTAAGACCCGAAGCATGGAGAAATCTGTTCTTGTCGCTACGGATGCGGCGTCCGCTGTCAAGGATCTTGTTTCCGCTTACAAGGTACTGGACCAGATGGCTTCTAAGGGCGTTGTTCACCCCAATACTGCAGCACGCCACAAGGCAAAGCTCGCTCGCAAAGTGAAAACCCTGTCTGCTACTGTATAGCACGGGTATCTGTTTCCCGCCGAGCCGGTGTCGCCCTGGCGCTCCTCCCCCTCCAGCCAGAGTTTGAACACCGGCTCTTCTCTGAGTGTTCCTCTAGTTCTTACCATCGGGGGATTTCGTAGTTTGGCGCCTCTCGCGTCACCATAACATCATGTGGATGGCTTTCCCGCACCCCGGCCGCCGTTTGGCGAATCAGCCGGGTTTTTTGTTGCATCTCAGGAAGCGTTGAAGCGCCACAATAACCCATCGCAGAGCGCAAACCACCCATCAACTGGAAGACCGTTTCGGAGAGCTTACCCTTGTACGGGACGCGTCCCTCGATCCCTTCGGGTACAAACTTGGTTCTATCTGAGGAGGACTGGAAATACCGATCCGCGCTTCCTTCGGCCATGGCCCCGAGCGAGCCCATACCTCTGACCTGTTTGTAACTTCTCCCCTCATACAAGATGAGATCACCCGGGCTCTCGTCTGTTCCTGCGAAAAGACTCCCGAGCATGACCGATGATGCTCCTCCGGCAATGGCTTTCGCGATGTCGCCGGAATAACGAATTCCACCATCGGCAATAACAGGTATGCCTCGCATGTGCATTGCGTTAGCGACATCCATAACGGCGGTCATTTGCGGAACTCCCACGCCGGTAACGACACGAGTGGTACAAATCGACCCGGGACCAACTCCAACCTTAACTGCATCCGCCCCGGCATCGGCCAGAGCTTTTGCCGCATCGGCGGTCACAACATTTCCCGCGACCAGATCTGTTTGAGCGAACTCTTTTTTTAGTCGAGTCACCGTCTGGATGATGTTCAACGAATGTCCGTGAGCAGAATCCAACACGAGTAGATCCACACCTGCCTCGACCAGTTTCGCAGCGCGTGCAACTGAATCTGCACCTGCTCCGACAGCGGCACCAACCCGTAACCGGCCTTCGGCGTCCTTACACGCGTTGGGAAACAAGGATCTCTTGTGAATATCCCGCGCGGTCACAAGCCCGGCCAATTTGCCGTCCTTGTCAACCAGCAAGAGCTTTTCAATCCGATGCTGCTGCAGCATCTGCTCGGCGGCTTTAGAATCTGTCCCTATAGGCGCGGTGACCAATCTTTCACGCGGCGTCATGACATTCGAGATCGGTTGATTTAAGTCACGCTCGAATCTCAAGTCGCGATTGGTGACAATTCCAACCAGTCGATCGGCTTCCACGACGGGAATTCCGCTAATGCCCCGATCTCGCATTAGGATGTGCGCGTCTTCGAGTCTGGCATTAGGTGGAAGTGTGTGCGGTTTGAGAATTGTTGTGGATTCGCTTCGCTTGACGCGCAAGACTTCTCCGGCCTGCCTTTCAATCGAGAGATTCTTGTGAACAACTCCAATCCCCCCTTCTCTTGCAAGTGCAATACAGAGGGAAGACTCACTGACCGTGTCCATCGCCGCTGAAACAAGTGGAATATTTAGTTCGATGGTACGGCTGATTCGAGTTTCGAGGCTAACATCGCGCGGAAGCACTTCTGACGGACCCGGAACGAGTAACACGTCATCAAAGGTAAGTCCATAGCCAATAATCTTGTCGGTCATCATGGTCATTAGTAGTTCTTGTTAGTCACTTGGGAAGTACATCGCGGAAGAATGCCAGGTAAGCCGCCGTTTGTCTGGTACTGCTGAGGAAGAACAAGACAGCAGAAACGACCAGAGCTGCTAATGAAATACCCGCGAGATAGATACGCGGATAAGTCGTACCAAATCCTGTTCGAACTGCCGTGATCAGACGAAATCCGCACCAGAGAATAACTGCTCCTACAATCAGCAAAGCTCCGTTGTGAAATGATGCAGTGTCCAACAGGCGAAAGAATACCACGGAAAGTGGGAGCAAGAACAGCAGTGGCGCAAACGACCAAAGCACGTAATTCGCTGACTGCCAGAAATCCACTCTTTCCCGAAACGGGACGGAGCAAGCTCGAATGAAAATTGTCTTTAGGAGCAATAAACCCAAGAAGGCAAAGGTAAAGTAGGCTACCGCTCGCCATGGGTTCCAAATCAATTGCACAAGGCTCGCTTTGAGTGTAGGCCACGGCAGGAAATGTGTAAGCACAATATCAAACGCAGCATCGTTCCGTCGGGCAAACAACAATGACTCCGCAAGTACGGCAAGAGTGACCGACTCGATGAGCCACAAGAGAAGGGGCTGCCCAGTGTGAAGAAATCTACGAT
>CAZVXJ010000416.1:0-2644 GCA_964631675.1 uncultured Alphaproteobacteria bacterium | reverse complement strand
TGCCCAGCCAGAATGCTTAGAGCTTCTTTCCGCCGCCGAGACGGGGTATCCAATCGAGGCAGCTGCAATCCGCGGAATCTATTATTTTCGCGCCGGGGCCCTGGTGGAGGCCGAACAGTCAATCGCGACCTTTTATTCGCTGCTACAGTCGGATCCGTGGGCGGTGCCGCAGTTGGTTGAAAGCGTCTTTACGCGGACGACGGAGCTCGTTCGGGCCGAGCCAAAAATAGCTGCCCGGCTGTATCCACTTTTTGCGCAACCATTCGCTTCGCGATGCTTCGACTCGGAGCGAATTTCCACTCGGATTGCCCTGGCAGAACACCTCGGTCCGGAATATGTCGTGGAATCGCTTGCGGAAAGCGAGCCAAACGTTCCTTGGACTGATTCCGTTTTGAAGGCCCGGGCAGAAGCTTACACTGCCATGAATCATCCGCTTGCGAGACGCGCAGAGCAAGACTGGCAATGGTTTCAGCGTCCGACGAGCCAAGAACTCAATAGCAGTCGCGAGGATGTTCAAGCTGCGCAGAAGTAGGGGGGGCGCCGCGCAGTGGAGTAATTCAAGTAGTGTCCTACCTCAGTCGGAAGTGGAATTCTCCTTGACAGGTGTTAGCATAACGCCTGCAGGAGGAATTCCCCATGAGTACCGATTCAAACGGCCGGGCGCGGCGTGAGCGGCGGCATTTTTCGGCCGCGGAGAACGAATGCGGATTGAGACACTTGTAGACTCGGGAGATCGAGTTTGGGCCGGAATAATCTATCGAGCTAGTTCACCACCACGGACCTAAAGCTCACGCAGGAAAGGCACAAGGGGGATATTATATTCGTGGAAGTGTAGAAAGTCTCCTTTCATCCCACGTTGGTGGACCCATCGTTATCGGCCTAACACTACCCGGCGATATTTTATGGTCTAGCCAAACCAGCTTGAGAAATATGCGCGCAAATGCGCTTTCTACGAACTAAGGCGCTGAACCAAGCTGCTAGATACAGGGGGGGAGGAGCTTGTTAGAATGTTTGGCACACTGAGCTAGATTTGAATTTCGGCTCATCTCAATGAGAAGTGTCGGTTGGGTATCTATTCGGTTTCATTGGCCAAGGTAGCGTGCTGATCTTAAGTCTCTGAGTCGCTACCGCCGTACTAGGAGCAACCCCTACTCGTGGCAACATCCACCTCGTCTTCAAGTCTCACGCGCACAGCCTGGCTAGTGGTGATCATGCTCATGCCGGTGGCGATGCTGAACTACCTCGACCGGCAGATGCTAGCGTCGATGAAGTATTCCGTTATGCATGATCTCCCTAGTGTTGGCAACGAACAGAACTGGGGGTACATGCTAGGGCAGTTCAAGTGGGTCTACGCCTTTTTCAGCCCCATCGGAGGATACCTGGCAGACCGCTTCAGCCGGCGACTCATGATCTGCGCTAGTTTGTTCGTCTGGTCGGCAATTACTTGGTGTACCGGTCACTTCACAGATTACGAACAATTGTTGATGACGCGTTCGCTGTTGGGAATCAGCGAGGCATTTTACATGCCTGCCGCGTTGGCCCTCATCGCGGACTATCACACAGGAAACACTCGCTCGCGCGCGGTGGGTTTACACCAGATGGCAATCTACTTGGGTGTGATCGCGGGCGGCTTTGGTGGGTACGTGGCTGATAATCCCGACCTAGGTTGGCGGGTTGCTTTCACTGCTTGTGGCATATTTGGCATGCTCTATACGTTGCCACTACTGATGTCTGTTCGCGATGCGCCTAGTACCGCGGATGAAGTAGAGATCCCGAAGAGTTCGCCAGGTCGGGCGATGAGGGAATTGTTTTCGAATCCGTCATTTATTTTGTTGGCGTTGTATTTCACCTTGCCTGGATTGGCGGCGTGGGTAGTCCGGGACTGGATGCCGGCCATTCTCAAAGAGCAATTCCACATCGGCCAAGGACAGGCCGGCGTATCGGCGACCCTTTACTGGATGATCACCGCCATGATTGGCGCCGTGCTCGGTGGCTGGTTGGCAGACCGTTGGATGCGGAAAAACATACGAGGACGAATATACGTCAGCGCCATCGGCATGAGTTTTATCGTCCCCGCAATTTTCGGTGTGGGTAATGCCGGGTCGCTTGGAGTTGCCGTGGCATTCCTGATGCTGTTTGGCCTCGGTTGGGGATTCTTCGACGGCAATAATATGCCCATTTTGTCTCAGATTGTTCGCCCACACCTGCGCGCTACCGGCTACGGCATCATGAATTTCGTTGGCATCAGCACCGGGGGCCTCGCGGATTGGGGCTTTGGTACGCTGCGGGATCGCCAAGTTCCGCTGAATGTAATCTTTGGCATCTTTTCTGGAGTCGCGATGCTTTCCATCGTCATGGTCCTGCTTGTCCAACCGAAACACGATCTTTCTCAGGAAGTATCGTAACTCTTCAGCCGTCTGTAGCATTATTTGGCGGGTGTAGCTGTTTGTGTTGGAGATGATGTTCGATGGCTTCGACGACCGTTTGAATCGGATAGAGGCCGCATTGTTTGAGAGCGCGGAAGACACTCGTCGGGACGGCTTGGCAGTCGGTGCCTCGCCCACTGCGGTTGCCGTAACTGTTTATATGGAGGATGACCGCCTGGCGGATCGCCCGCTCGGCATGGTTGTTGTCGAAGGGAGCT